>NZ_CEVYEL010000002.1:0-88082 GCF_982403165.1 Longicatena sp. | reverse complement strand
GTATTTTCTTATATCATTATACATATTAAGTATACCATGAGATTTCTCATAAAAAAGGACTTATATATTCTAACAGCCATAAGAAAAGCCTTGCATCATCAAGGCTTAACACTTTTTTTGCTTATTTCTTTTTCCCTTTTTTTCGATCATTTGCACGCTGAACAGCCTCACGATAGTACACATCATCACGGATGCGATAAACGCTTGTAAAGCCGAATAGTTTAATCAGTACAAACATGACCAACAACAAGCTGATCAGTATGATGAAAAACATCAAACCAAAATAGAGAAATGCTGCCTGATTTGGTAATATCGTATGTAAAAAAGCTTTTATATAATCACTTGCTAAAAGAAACACGACAAACAAAATCATGTACATGCTTGTTTTGGTTTCAATATAAATTTTCTTCTGACACTTTTCACAACATACGGTGGAATTAAAGCGAAAGATAGAATAGGTGAATTCATGCCCGCAATGCGGACATCTTACGTTTGTATGAAACATATCATTACCTGCTTTCTGTATCATAAGGCCAGTGGATGATTCCGCCGATATTATAAGCATTGGCATAGCCTGCATCCTTTAGTCTTTTCACTGCCGTACGTGAGCGCTGTCCGCTGCGGCAATATACATACAATGGCTTCTCTTTAGGCAGCATTGTATAGCTTTCATGAAATCGGCTCAATGGCATGTTGATTGCCTGAGGAAGATGACCCGATGCATATTCATCCGCTTCTCTGACGTCGACTAAGACTATATCCTGATGCTCATCCAATGCCTGTTTAACCTCTTCCATCGTTTTATCGAATTTTAAGAAAAACATCTTGCTCCTCCTTTAATCCACGAATAGATAGCCGCAGAAAATATATAGCATGTTCATATAAAAGGCATCAATTCCAATCAAAGTGAATACATTTTGCATAATTGGCAAAGTAAAATACCCCAATTGCATAAAAAGCATCAAAATCACCACAAGGATTGCCACAACTTTTTTAAACACGGCATTGCTGCGTTTCTTACGGCTCTTATTTAAGGAAACACCAAAGAGGAATAAGGCACTGACAATGAGGATAACCATTAAGGTATGCACAAAGCTTCCATGCAGATAGGTTTCCAACAAGCGGGAAAGAAATGCGGATAAAACGATGATCAACAGTGGAAACCCAAGACGTTTCACATCTTCCATCGTTTAGTTTTCCTCCAATAAAACAACCTGCTTCATGACATCGCCATTGCGCATTTGACGTACTGCGCCCATATTATCTGTCACTTTACCAAATACGGTATGCACACCATCTAAATGTGGCTGTGGGCAATGACAGATGAAGAACTGACAACAACCGGTATCTTTACCACGATGTGCCATGGACAAGCTTCCTTCTTCATGACGGTGAGGATTATTTGCTGTTTCACAAGGAATCGTATATCCTAAATCCCCTGTACCATTTCCATAAGGGCAGCCTCCCTGTGATACGAAGTTTTTAATGACACGATGGAATGTCTTCCCATCATAATAACCTTCTTTCATCAATTTCACAAAGTTTTCGACAGTGATAGGTGCATCATCCGGATATAATTCAAAAGGAATCTCCGCACCATTTTCCATCACAATTTTACCATGTAATAACATAATCAATTCGTCCTTTCTTACTCATTTTTCTTACCTACTATACAATAAATAATGATAAATTACAACTGCCTATACAAGCAGAACAACCTGTTTACTATTGATTAGGCGAATCCTTCTGCCTTTAAAGATTTCATTGCCAAATACCCCATCAAAAGTAAAGCCGTTAAATAAATCACAGCGCCCACTCATCGTATCCTTTAAAGTGATAGCACCACGATCTAAGGTCACCTGTAGCTGTTCCACAATTTTCATTGGGAGTTTTTCAAATCCATGCACCCCAAAGCCCATAGCATGGCCTTCACAGATGATTTGCAGCTGTTCCTTTTCGATGAACTGATCAGAAAGCCAGCTCACTTTAGAACCACTATCAAAGCCGAAAAGGGCAATTTCTTGATTCTTCTTCTGACATAAAAAAACCGGAAAACTCCCCATGATCATATTACGACAAGGAAAACGGAACTTATTTTTAACGACTTTAAACTGTTTCGCAATATCATCCATTTCAAAATCAAGCTGTGATAAAACATCCCAGCCGATAATACCATCAAATCCCATCAGATCGATGTTTCCAAAACGCATGGCAAAGTCTTTCTCATCCAGTATGACCATCGGCATATGATGATATTGCAAAGCGCCCATACGCAGTTGTTTCACGATGCAGCCACTTAAAGCTTTCTCTTTTCCGCCAATACTGCCGATTCCGATTCGTCCGGTGGCAGGTATGGCTTCAACTTTTTTTACGCAAGTCGATCTCAGCCCACTGATTTGTGCCCCCGTATCTATTAAAAAGGTACATGAAATCTGATTCACCTCAACCGGTATTGCCAAAAGGCCAAATAAATTACGTTTCATCGGTATTGAAAAAGATTCTTGAAACAGTCGCCGATCGACCATATACGACTTTTGTAAAATGGCTTCCTGCGCTTGTCTACAACCATTTAAAAATGTGGGTGTTAAAATTTTATTTTGTAGGTTGTCATAGGTTGCTTTGTCTATGAAAACCGGTGGGCAGGTTCTTGTTTTGCATCTATGCATGTCATCACTCCTGTATGTATGATTATAACATATCTTACGTAAAACACTTTGTTTTATGAAGGCTTTTCCCTTACTTTTTTGTTTAAAAATGCTATAATGATGTACAGCGGAGGTATGAAGTATGAAAATGAATAAAGATCGTCTTGTCGTTATGAGCGTACAAGGCAGTGTTGACCATCCAAGCATGGCGGGAAATGCTTACCGTGTCGGCTATGATGGTTTTGGACGTATACCGATGGCGACCGGCGGCATCGTTTACAATTATAAAATCAAAGATTCCTGTATGGGTATTGCCGGCGATCATGTAGAACCAGGTGTAAGCTTAAAAAATCCGGTGGAAAGAGAAAATAATGCTTTGCAGGCATTTGCCTGTATCGGTAATCAAGCTCGTATCATCAGCGGAGATGCCAAAGGTAGAATCGGCTATGTTACAGGTAAGCATGGCGGTATCGATCATGTCATGGTCTATTTTGATGAAGAAACATTAGATTTAATGACCTGTGAGGATAAGGTGCATATCAAAGCATGCGGACAGGGGTTAAAGCTGTTAGATCATGAGGAAATTCATGTGATGAATATTGATCCTTCTTTATTGGAAAAGTTAAACATCAAAGAACATGAAGATAGCATAGAAATCGGTGTTACAACCATTGTTCCTGCGCATTTGATGGGAAGTGGCTTAGGCAGTGCGACAACCATGTTAGGGGATTATGACATCATGACACAGGATAAAAAAGCCAACGAAACCTATCACATCAATGACTTGCGTTTTGGCGATATCGTTGCTGTTTTAGATCATGATAATCATCACGGACCTCATTATCTGGAAGGTGCCATCACCATTGGTGTTGTTGTTCATTCCGATTCCTTTACCAGTGGACATGGCCCGGGCTTAACGGTGATTCTTTCCAGCAAGACAAAAACAATCAAACCATTTATTGATAAAGATGCCAATATCGCAAATTATCTTGGCATTGAATAAAAGAAAAAGAAATCCTGACAGGTATTCAGATAGACTCCTATACCTCATGGATTTCTTTTTTCTCGTATTTGATTATTTGATCTTGACTAGCTGTACTTTGCCCCAGCTGCCATAATGACGCACGTTTGCTATTGTTACATAACTGCGCACCTTAATCTGATATTGTTTACCACTGCTAAGTGTATGCAGTTGATAACAATTCCTGCTTGTTTGGTTATAGTTCCAATGATTACTGCCTTTTGCACAATAAGCAATCTGAACACCACTGGCTCCAACAGCCTTTTTATAAGATACATTGATAGCTTTGTGTTTGCTCGTGGTGAGATGCAGTTTAAGCGGCTGTTTGGGAACAATGGTAAAGGTTTTACACATACTGCCACCATAACCGCCTTTTCCAATAATCTTTAAGGTAGCTTTTCCACATTTTTTATTTGTTCCATATTGAATCGTATAATCCCTATTCTTCTTTAATACTGTTTTGCCATACGTTAATGTCACGTTTGGCTGAATTGCTTTTCCACTATAGCTTTGATTGCTTAGCTTGTTCATGCTCACTGTCGCAATATCACGTTTTTTAATTTTAAAAGTCTTTGTCATACTTCCTGTATAATTGCCTTTTCCCTTTACGATGACTTTAGCTATTCCAGAATTAACATTATGAGCATAAGAAAGGGTATAATCTCTTCCGTTTTTTAAAGTCACAGAGCCATAATTCAATAAAGGCAATGGTTTTTGGGCAGAGCCTGTATAAGTCCGTGTTGCTAATGGCTTATTACTTACGGATGTCAGATTGCGTTTATGAATAATAAAACTTTTTGTAAGACAGCCGCCATAATTCCCTTTCCCTTTGATAATCAACTGTGCCGTACCGGCATTGCTGTTATTCTTATACGATAAGGTAAAATCAATACCGTTTTTTAATGTCGTCGTTCCATATTTTAAAAGTGGTAATGGTTTTTGCGCACAGCCTGTATAAGTTTTAGACGGTATGGCATCCACATGGATGCTTTTTGCATAGATTGCCCGCCGTAAGATCTTATAAGTGACATCCTTACTGCCAGCATAAGCATTTAAACCCTCAATGTGAACAGAAGCCGTACCGGATTTCACATTATTGTGATAGGTCAATTTATAATCTTTACCATTTCGCAAGGTGGTTGTTCCATACGTTAGAGTAAGTGATGGAGAATGTGGTTTCCCATCGTAAATATAAGAGGTTGCAGATAATTTGACTTTTGCCTTTGCTATATCATCATGATGCTGCATCGTAAATGCTTTCACACGAAAACATGCGTTGATATTTGCCATATCATACCAGTCATGATGGACATAGAGAAAGCTTTGATCTGATTGAATCTGTTCTTTGAAATTGATCCATCCATAATTTTTGTTTTCAGCCACATACAAACCAGTCGTATCCCCGTAATGATTCTTACATGTCACAACAACGGCATAATAAGTATGTGGTTTTACACAGACATGATGCGTAAGCGGTATCGTGTAAATACCAGCATATTTGCGATAACCTTTCACCGGCATCGATAAAGCTTTGCTGCCACTGTAAGGATCTTGTTTGTCTTTCAGGTTGGTATATACTTCTACCTCATAATCTGTATCTGCTCCTGAAAAAGCAATGGAAACAGCCTCAACATATTCAGGTGAAGTACTCGTACCTTTCTGTGCCTTAAACACATTGGCAACTGTCACTTCACCGCCGGCGGTATATTCTGAAAGAGCTGCGGAACCATCATAGAAATAATTATTTTCATAGGTATCTTTCGCCATATACTGATAAGCTACTACAGCATTGACTGGCTGATCATATGACAGATAGAAATAGCCTGCATCATTGGCATGTGTACCCCAGCTGTTCTTAACGATCCATGCTCCATCATGTTGCGGTTTTATGGAAAACTTGTTTTTCGAAATTGTATCATCATAGCCAACAATAGTCACCGCATGATCAAAGCGTTTGCTGCCATCATAGAAATATTTGGCATATACCGACATCTTTTGAACGGCTATACCAGCCGATACACTGCCATAATCAAGAATGGCCTGTTTGATAGAGGTAATATCATCATCGGGCAAGAAAACAGCATCTTTCATGATATAGGAAGGTTGATAGGCATTTGCTTTTTTAATACCTGCTAACATCGTTGTCTCATTATGTGTATAAGGTGCATTATCTTCATCTGTGGGACTGATCCACTGTGATAAGGCAAAAGCACTTGTCCAGTTATTACCTCCATTATCTAAAAAACCTAGTTTACCGGTTGATGTCGGATCATTGGTATCCCCTGCGGTATTGCCCAATGGATCATTTAAGCGGTTATAAAAACGATACGCAAATTGCAGTTCTGATAAATCAACGGCATTTGGATTATTTACAATTCCACTTTTTAACAGATTTGTTTCAGCGGCTGCCATGGTTGTAAATGCCCAACAATCTCCGTATGGATTTTGATCCTTAATCGGTGTAACATGGTGTTGTTTTCGATTATCGTAGGATGTAGGCAGCGCAGAGCGATATAATTGTCTGCTGTTATTCGGCTTTTGTACTACATAATCAATCGCATGATAATTATTCCCCCCCTGTTTTGGACTATCGATTTGCTTTGCTGTTAAAAGCTGTATATTTCCCAGAAACAAACAAAGTAATAAAACAAAAGACCATAACTTCTTCATAACCTCACCTTCTTTTACTCATCATAACACAAGAATGATAAAATATGAAATTAAATGTGACATTTATGTGATTTTCGTTATTAAAAAGCAAGTTAAATGACACATTTAAGCAAATATGTTATACTTAAAACCAAGGAAAGAAAAGGAGGTTGGCAGATGGCTGTAACAACATATATTTGTGGAATTTGTGGCTATGTATATGATGGTGACGACTTCTTAAAAGAAGCTGATGATTATCGTTGTCCATTATGTGATCATGGAAAAGATGCCTTCAACGAAAGAAGCTTTGACCATGAAGTAAATTTAGCAAGTGATGAATATCACCGCGTGAAAAAAGAAGAAACGAAATAATGTTGGATGTCCGCTTTGGTACATCCTTTTTTTCTTATCATGAAAAAAGATAAAAAAAAGGCATAGCCTGAAACAGCTATGTCTTAAAGTGCTTAATCTCTATTTCCTACAAAGCGTAAGATATATAAGAAGATGTTAATGAAGTCCAGATATAAATCAAAAGCTGAATAAATTGACAACTTGCTCAGCATACTTTCATCACCTTCATAGCTATGATACAACGCCTTCATTTTCTGTGTATCATATGCTGTTATACCGGTGAATAATAATAAGCCAATTGCTGTAAAGCCGCGTGTCGTAATATCCATACCCAACAATGTCATCACAACTTCTACGATAATCAACGTTAATAAACCACCCATCAAGATTGGCCCAAAGCGCAATAGGTTCATCTTTGTCGTATAGCCGATAATGACCAAACAGCCAAAATATACAGCCGTAATCCCAAAGGCAATACCGATAGAACCTAAGTCATAGACAAAAGCCAGTGTGGAAAAAGTGACTCCCATTAAGATGGAATATGCCACAAAAAGAATGCGTGCCGTCGCTGCTTTCATTTTCGCCAAACGTGCCGCGAAAGCAACGGCTACACCAAGCTGCGCAAATAACAACAACATAGGCGCTATTGGATAAGATACATATAAGCGCAAAGTCATGTTCGTTGTTACCATGCCAAATGCTACCAAAGCCGTAATCAATAAGCCAAGTCCCATCCACGCAAATGTTTTTATCGCATGTTGTTGTATGGTTGTGACATGATATTCGGTTTCAAAATTTAATTCATCATTGTTATGAAACATACATATACCTCCTGTTTAAGTTATAGTATACACTTTTTTATGAAACTTGAAAACTGAAATCCTTTAATTTTTTAATCCGAGTGCTTTTAAAACACCTGTACTGATGGCCTGTGCAATTCGCTCTTGTCCTTTCGCATCACTTAATATGGAAACATCCTTGGGATTGGAGATAAACCCGGTTTCCACCAGAATACTAGGAATTTGATTATAATACAACAGTGATAAAAAAGATTCCCTATCATCCCGCAATCCACGGCTTTTGGTATAGCCATCCGTACGTAAAGCAAGTTCCATATGCTCAGCGATTTTCTTACTGCCTGATTGACGGGTACTGTACCATACCTCACTGCCCGCTGTCTTATCCTTTGCTTCATCACTATAATTGGTATGTATGGAAACAAATATATCCGCTTGACTGGCATTCGCCATGTGACTGCGGGTATTTAAATCATCTACATTATTACTTTTCCATGAGATTGTATCACTTTCTCTTGTATACAACACCTGTACCCCTTCCTGCTTTAACAATTCTCCTGTCTTTAAGGTAATGGATAAGGTGATATCTTTCTCTTTTTTCCCTTGTTTACTTTCGCTCCCCGCATCATATCCGCCATGACCGGCATCTAGCATCACTTTAAACTTTGCCGCCTTTTGTTTTTGCTGTTTTTCTTTCGCAAGCTTTTGTTTTTGCTGTTTTTGATACTCTTCCATCAATTTTTGCTGACGCTGGGCTTCTTTTTTATTCATTCTATCCTGTGCATAAGATTCACGTATCGCAGGAACAATCAAAAAGCATAGCACTAACAGCGTAAAAAAGATGGCATGACGCTGTACGATATTGCGCTTCATGAAGACCTCCTTTCTAAATCCTGCAAAATGTCCATGATGATATCGTAAGATTCACTCTTTTTATCCAACTTATTTTGATAGCGTAAAAAGATCTTGCGCGTTTTTTCTTCATCATCATCTAAATAAGCCAAGCCATAATGCAAGATGACATCCGTAGGATCACTGTGCGTCTTTAATAACTTTAAAAACAGCTGTTCTCCCTTCACGGAGTTAAATGTAAGATAGGCTTGCGCCTGTTCATATTGTAGCATGACTTTGGTGAAGGTATTCGTTTTCGTGAAAATTTGTAAATATTTATCCACAAAAGCGACGATGCGTTTGGCATATGGTTTTTCTTGTCTTGCCAATTGCTGCATGGTATCTAGCATTTCCGCCAGCATGCTTATGATATCAACACCATCATTTACCTGATAAACGATACCTTCAAGACTATCCAAGGAAAAGGTTTTGGCCAGTTTCAGCACCTTGCGAAAGTTCATTTCCAGTGCATCCACTCTTTGCTGATCATCTGATAGTTGCATAGCCTGTACAAAATCACGGGATACTATCCCATAATGAATGAACGAAAACGTTTCGCGTCGAGCAATTTCTAACACAGCCTCATCTATGAAATCTTTGGGATATGGGCTATTGTCGTCTTGTATGATACAGCTATCAAATATGGCATCCGCCACTTGCAGATCATTGAACGTTTTTTTCAGGCTTTCATAAATTGCTTCATAACTCCAGTCGCAGCCTAATAACTGTAAATGACGTTGCAGTTCTTCCTTTGACATTTGTTTCAATTGCACCATCATAATGTCATAGGGGATTTTTTTATGTGTATTCAATTTATCACTCCAATAACTCACATACAACAGCATATAAAGCTTTTAAAAAGGCTTTATCATCTTGCGGTGTACGCTTTTTCATATGACCATAGCGTTTTCTTTGACGGCGTATATTCGCTGCGTCACTTCGCTGATTCAGCAAAGACAGCATGTTGTTATCACGAAAGCGCAAACCGTTTTGTGATAAGGCATGTGCCTGTCTGCTGAGGACCAGTGCGGCTAAGCCATAGTCTTGAGTTATTACAATATCATCTTTTTTTACTTTTTGCAAGATAACGAAATCCGCGCGATCCTTTCCTTTATCGGTAATCACCACTTCACAAGCATCATGCATAAAGCTATGTGAGCTGTCACACACCAATATGACCGGTATAGAAAAATGCTCTGCGATCATAAGCGTTTCTTCAATCACAGGGCATCCATCTCCATCAATTAGGATCTTAAACATGTTCCACCATATGTGGATGATAGCCATTTTCTTCCAAAATATCCAGCACTTCTTCAATATGTGCCTGATTGTTTGTCTCAATTACCACCCCAACACGACACTGATTAAATAAGATACCATTCTGAATACGATTATGGTTTACAGAAATAATATTGGCTCCGGTACGTGAAATCAATTCGATCATGCGTGATAAATTTCCCGGTTTATCGGTAACATTCATATTGATCACCGCCTTGCGTCCTGTTTTGATCAATCCAAGGTCAATGATCTTGGACAGCAAGTTTACATCAATATTTCCTCCGCTTAACACAGCAACGCATTTACGATGAATAAGATCAACTTTTCCAAACATGGCTGCTGCCACACTGACGGCACCAGCTCCTTCTGCTACCATCTTCATTTTTTCCAATAAAACAAGGATGGCTGCCGCAATTTCTTCTTCACTTACCGTTACTACTTCATCTACATACTCTTTACACAATGCATAGGTCAATGTTCCCGGTGTTTTTACGGCAATTCCATCCGCAATCGTACTGACCTCTTTTAAGGTCATGATCTTCTGTTCCTTTAAGGATGTTTTCATGCTCGCTGCTTTTTCTGATTGTACACCGACAATACGGCAATGTGGACGCAAGGTTTTGATAGCATACGCAATGCCACTAATCAAGCCGCCGCCGCCAATCGGTACGATGACTGTATCCACATCCGGCATTTTTTCTATGATTTCCATACCGATGGTTCCCTGGCCGGTAATCACATCTTCATCATTAAATGGTTCAATAAAAACAGCTCCGGTAATTTCCTGCAGATTCTTCGCATATGCATAGGCATCGTTAAAGGTATCTCCTTGCAATTCTACCTTGACGCCATATGCCTTTGTAGCTTCTATCTTGGAAAGAGGTGCTGTTTTCGGCATTACGATCGTTCCCTGAATGCCCATTTTCTTACAAGAATACGCAACCCCTTGTGCATGATTACCAGCACTTGCCGCGATGACCCCTTTCGCCTTTTCTTCCTCATTCAAATTCGAAAGCTTATAATAGGCACCCCGCAGCTTAAACGCTCCTGTGCCCTGTAAATTTTCGGCCTTGATCCATAAATTATCATGAATCTTTGTCGCATGCACCAATGGTGTTTTACTGATGATTGGTTCTAAGACACGTTTCGCATCTTCAATTTTCGCAATTTTCATATCGCCCGCTTTACCTCCGTTATCGATAATTTTATTGTACTATGTTTTTCTCTTCATGAAAAGATGCTTTTCTACAAAATAGATACATTTATTAAAAATTGTACTTATATCGCGAACACATTCATCAATTAAATGAACACAGCAATTCACGTATGCAAGGATAATCAACAGCCACCAAAAGCAGAAGATACCGACCCAAAAAAAGACACAATCAATTCAGATCATGTCCTCTTCCTGTTTTATGCATTAGTCCTTTTCAATAAAATCTAACAACTCTTTTGCAGCCAAATTAATACCATCACGGTTTTCTTTATCAAGACCTAAATGAGTATAAATTTCACCAACAAACACCCCATTATCACGCAGTGCCGTAAAAACCTCATCAATCAATGGATCACAAACATCCTGTTGTTGCATTGGTCCAAATGGATTTGCAAAGTATGTGGTAGAAATACCGACTTCCTGTGTCGTTCCCTTCGCCATACGCTTTCCTTCCTTACAGGTTGCTTTGGCATCTTCCAGATTCTCAAAGCGATGCAATCCGGATTCATTATCATAATTATTGGCATAGGCGAATAAATCAATCTTATGATTCATTGCGACAACTTCATATGGTGCTGCCGGTGTAATGACACGCGCATTATTGCTAGACTCCGGATTCATAAAGATTGAGCGATCCATATCACGATATGGTGTACCCGGATCTAGATCATCCAAGCGAATGAAGGCACCGATTTCCGTACCTTGTCCATATGGAACGCCATCCTCGATATGAATGGTTCCCATATCATCAAAGACAACTTCAATATCTTTGATAACATCTTTACCTGCAATCTTTAAGGCTTCAATTGATTCTGACTTACCTGCGCCAGAATCCCCCATCAGCATAATTCCCTTGCGTTTGCCATTGTGTAAGGTAATATTAACGAAGGCACCATGGATTGGCAGCCAGCCATGCTGCATCTTTCTTAAATTGTGCAGCGTCAGACACATTTTTTTCATATAGCCGAAATATTCAATCTTTTCATCATAAGTTAAGCTTCCGACCCAGATATCATCAGTTGCATCATAATGGAAGACTGTTTCATTTTTATCATCTTGATTACCAAACAGACAGATCAGATCTGGTTTTTTACGGCATTCATCTTCCGTAGCCAACTCAAATAAATTTCCTAATGAAACAGCACTGGAGATAAAATCACGATGAAAGTATACAAAGGCTAATAAAGTTCCGATCTTGCATGGGAAGCAGAACCATTCTTCATCACTGCCAGTAAAATACGTAATTGGATTTACGTCTGTTTCCGTAAACATACCGGTACGCTTGTTTGATTTTGGATGTAAGATCATCGGTGTGCGCAGCATGATGGAAGTAATGAATGGAATATCTTTTAAGGCATCATACGTATTTGATAACTTCGGCTGTTTTACACTTACCGCAATCGCTGCATTGGTTCCGGCCTGCATTTGCCGATATACGCGGTTTTTTCTCCCCATTAAAGATTCTTCTAAATTACGATATAATGTCAATACCATATTATTGAAATTTGAGTCCGCCGTCACAAAGCTGATATCCTGCAAAGCACTTGCTGTTCCCGCCGTAACAACGGAAAAACGCTGATGCTTCTTCCAGAAATTATACATTTCTTCTAAAAATTCTAATAATCGTCCTTTATCATTCAGATAGGAAGATTCAATTTCATCAATTTTAAAGATACGCATCATACGGAACAGACGCAAAAGATCAACGGTTGCCTCGCGTGCTGTCTTTCCGCCTACGGCATAATAATATAAGTCTTCATTGTTCTCTTTCAGATAATCAATAAAATTGTGTACATAGTTACTGAAGGTACTGGAATTTAAAAGCTGATCTCCAGTGGTAGCATATCCGGCGCTGAAATTGACAATCGCCAAATCGTTATTTAAATATAATGTTTCTTTCATAATCTGCTCCTTTCAACCTTTTATCTTTTGTGAAAATAAAGTTTTATCAACCCTATCGTTCTCTATTATACAATAAAGCGAAAAAATAAGAAAGTGTTTTTTTGTAATATTTTCATAAAATGTAAATTCTTTCATGAAAATAACAATACCACTTTCTTACCTTCTTCTTACTTTACTATTTCCATCAGCTTTGCTTTCGTTTCACTGATCAGCCATTCTTCGTTTTCTGATGCTGTACGCGCGCGGAATTCCACCTTGCCATCCACAGCTCCTCTTCCTACCGTTATCCGATAAGGGATGCCGATCAGCTCCATGTCCTTAAATTTTACGCCTGGACGCTCTTTTCGATCATCCAATACGACATCAATACCAGCAGCACTTAGCTCTTCATACAAGGCGGTTGCTACACGCATCTGTTCTTCATCCTTGATGGCTACAACGACGATCGCCACTTGATAAGGCGCTACACTGGCAGGCCAGATGATACCGGATGCGTCATTGTGCTGTTCTACAATTGCCGCCATTGCTCTTCCTAAGCCAAAGCCATAGCAGCCCATCTGTACCGGATGCAGCTTATTTGTTTCATCCTGATATTCTAAGCCAAGACTTTCCGCATATTTCGTACCGAGTTTAAAGGTATTTCCTACCTCAATTCCTTTCGCAAAGGTTAAACGATGTCCACATACCGGACAGATGTCACCTTCTTTTACCTGTGCAATATCCGCAATCATAGAGACTTCAAAATCTTGAACGTTCACATTTACGATATGGTGGTCTGTCTGATTTGCGCCGACAATAAAATTTTTCATATGCGTAACTTCACGATCCATGATGATCGGACATGCAATTCCAATCGGACCGGCAAAACCAACCTTCGCATGTGTAACACGTTCTACTTCATCAAAATCGGCCAATTCCATTTCATTTGCCTGTAACAACTTCAAGACTTTGGTTTCATTTAATTCTCTTGTGCCCTTTAACAAAAAGGCATAGGTCTTACCATCAACCTTATAAATCAATGTCTTTACAAAGTCATCAGCTGCTTTCTGAAAGAAGGCTGCTACCTCTTCGATCGTCTTGGCATCCGGTGTTTTGACAACTTCCATTTGACGAAGTTCTGCCGTGTCATCCGATGCTTGATCCACAACTTCCGTAATTTCCAAATTACTGGAGAAATCGCAATGCTCACAGCCAACAACCACATCTTCTCCGATTGGAGTAATGGCCTGGAATTCCTCCGACAAACTTCCCCCCATTGCCCCGGTATCTGCCTTAACGATCTTATATGTTAAGCCTAAACGCTCCATGATCTTTTTATACGCATGAAACATCTTCATATAGGATATATGCATACTTTCCTCATCCACATCAAAGGAATATGCATCCTTCATGATAAATTCACGCACTCGAATTAAGCCATAACGAGGTCTTGTTTCATCACGAAATTTGGTCTGAATCTGATATAGATTATAAGGGAAATCCTTATAAGAGCTTCCTTTCATGGTTGCCGCTATGGTGAAAAGTTCTTCATGCGTTGGCCCCATGACATAACGTTTCTGGTAACGGTCTTTCAAAGCAAACATATTTGCCCCAAAGGCTTCTCTACGTCCGCTTTTTTCGTATACTTCTTCAGGAATCAGTACTGGCATCAACAACTCCTGTGCACCGGTTGCGTCCATTTCCTCACGTACAATCGTTTCAATCTTCTGTAATACGCGCTTTCCCATAGGCATGATCATATAAATACCGGAAGAGCTTTTCTTGATCATTCCTGCTCTTACCAGTAAGTTTCCACTGACACTGTCTTCATCCTTCGCATTTTCACGGATGGTATAAAAGAAACTGTTACTCAATTTCATACTGTACTCTCCTCATCTAACTTTATGATTCATCAATAATCTTCTGTATTTTAGCATGTTTTAGAATAAATGTAAATTTCTGCTTTTTTTCTTGTTGATATTTTTAAAATCGGCTAGAAAAGGCATTATTTCAATCAGAACAGCTTTGAAACAATGCCGCATGTGACTTACCATTCCTGTGAAGGTATCGGCTTACCATAATAATATCCCTGAATCAGATAGCAACCCAATGTTTTTAATATTTCCACCTGTTCTGCATATTCAACTCCTTCAGCCACAACCTCAATCTGTAAAGCCGCACACAGTTCCACCATACTGGAAATGATGGCTCTGGCTTTATGGTTACTGATGATATCATCCATTAAACCCTTATCCAGTTTCAATACATTAAACTTAACACTGGATAAAAAAGCAATATTACTATATTTAGATCCAAAATCATCTAAAGACAGACGATAGCCTGCTTCTTTTATTTCTTTACATTTCTTCTCCATGGTCGTTCTTTCAATATCACCGACGCTCTCTGTAATTTCAATTTCGATCCATGCACGTTTGCAGGCATAGCTTTTACTGATGTTGCTCATCCGCTGTGCCAAATTGTCTTCCAATAATGTCACACGTGAAAAATTCAAAGAAATCGGCACACATGCTTTGCCTTCCTTTTCCCATTTACATAAGATTTCATGAACCTGCCGGAACACAAAGAAGTCAATATAATGAATGATGCCTAACTTTTCCAGCATCGGAATAAAGCGATTTGGCGCTACGATCGTTCCATCCGCATCCTGATAGCGAATCAAAGCCTCGCCACCAATGATGGCATTGGTTTGTGAATTTACTTTCTTCTGCAAATACACCTGGAAACGGCCTTCCTTAATTTCTTTTAAAATGCCTTTTAAGACATGTGTATTATGTTTGGTGTGTTCGCCTTGCAAACAACTGTAATTAAATTGCTTATTGATCAGTCTTTGCTCATCCGCATGGGCAATCAGCTCATCCAACTGCTTATTCGTATCACTCCATACAAAGCCGATGGATACATCACAAATCTTTTGCATACGTTTTTGCAATTTCACAACATGATTGGTAAACATCTCATTGCTCATATCTTCTACGATCACCAAAAACTCATCCCCGGTAAAACGATAGACATTGCCATTCACAAATATCTTTTCCATTACATGTGCAATGCGACGGATGATATCATCACCATAAGCGTTTCCGTATAGATGATTAATATCCCGCAATCCATTGATATCCAATGAAACTACACCCAATGAAATTAATCGTTCTTCCATGAGTTCCTGACGGTATTGCTGATAGCTTGCGCGATTTAAAGCACCACTTAGATAATCATGATAATGCATATACAATTGTTTCTTTTGCAGTTTCATCTTCGCCAATTCATTGCTTAAATAATAACTTAACATCCGTAAGAAACCGGGATGTTCCTTATGGCACGTATAATTGTCGATGCCAAGATAACCAATAATCACTCCATTATCCTGCATACATGCCAACATGCTGCTATGAATGCGTAATTCTTTTAAATATGCATATATCTTAGGATCTTGGTCTTTTAAGCTTTCTACATCCTCTAATACCTGTACACCAAACAGCAATTCTTTTAAATTCGCATTATTAATAGAATTCGGCTGTAGCATATATTCATTCAATTCTTTGATAGAATCCATACCATCTTTGCGTACTTCATATAATTGCATAGTATCGCTATAATCAATCAAATATGCGCGATCTCCGCCATAATAACGCATGAGTTGCTCAACGGCACGATACAACGCTCTAGTAAAAGACTTTTCCAGATTCATTGAATACAGTGTTTTTAAGAGCATATCCTCACTTGCCTTATCTCCTGTGAATAGCTCCTGCATAGTCAAAGGCTGTGGTAAAGGTTGTTCGACTTCTTTTAGCACATAACAATTTCCACCTTTTTCTTTGGCTTGATGAATGGTATCAAAAGCAATATGAAAGAGTTCATCACTTGTTTTTGGCTGATGCAGCAGGATAATGCCACAAGATAAGGTAACCTTAAAGTTCATATCAGAAAACATATAAGGAATGCCAATCGTCTTACGAATATATTCAACGATAGCACAGATATCCTGTTTGGTAGCCTCACTGCATAACCATAACGCAAATGTTCCATCTTCCATGCGTCCTACGATTTTTCGGCATGCGAAACCAGTTAGTAACAAGGCTGCCAATTCTTCCTGAATACGCTCAACTCCGGCCATATCGATACGTGAAAATTCTGATTCATGATCGATTTCAAATAGTAAGAAAGCTTCTTTTTCATGAGCTTGATTTGGTAGTTTTAAGGCTTCCTTTAACACTTCTTTGAAGGTGTTTTCTTTATATACATTGGGAAATACATCCATTTCCGGTTTCTTCTTCAATGCCAATTCAATTTTTTTGCGATCATCAATGTTCACAAGAATACCATGTAAATATAAATCACCACTTTTGGCATCCATGAATAATCGACCTACACTGTTGACCCAGAACAAATGACCATCTTCATCTTTGCAGCGGTATTCACAATTGATAAGTGATTTCCCTTGGGCATATGCATTTTGTAATGCTTCCATATTCAGTAAATGTAAAAAGCGTAGACGGTCTTCCTCAAAAGCCACATGCTGTGTGTGCAGCTGTAATAAATCTTCAAAACTTTCTACTGTATCATAGGAGTCTACCATTTTGCCTTCTATTTCCATCATGCACTCTTGTGTCAGATTCATACGAAAACGTAACAGCATGGCATCGGAAATAACGATATGGCGCTGCATTTGATGCTGATAATATGCCTGCGCCGTTTTTTGTTTCGTTACATCTTCGCCAACGGCTACCGCATATCGTGCTTTTTTATGCTGATCGTAAATGGTTGTGTAAGTCACCCTTTCCCACCACCAGCCATCATGGTTTTTATTAGCGGTAAGGATATCTCTTTGGATATAAGGAACCCCATTTTCAAGCTGTACATACATATCTTTAAGCGTCGGCCAGCTTTCCGGATGAATTAGGTTTTGCTTTCGCAATTCTTCCGGCATATTGCATGTGATCGGCTGCATTGCATGACGATCCTTACCATTCTCGCTCATATACATAATTTTCTTATCAATATCATATTCCCATACACAGATTTGCGCTTCCTCTAAAGCCGTACGATAAACCAGTTCCTTGTGTGTCAACGCCTCCATTAGCGTATGCTCTCTTGTATGATCCAACATGACGCCCTTCATCTGCCATTGCTGATGTTCATCTTGTTCCAAAGCACCACTTAAAAACAGCCATTTTTGATTGCCTTTTCCAGTCGTAACCGAAAACTCACATTTTATAGTTGATTCTTCCTGTTTTTTTGCTGTTTGTAACAACTTTTTTATCCGCTTCCTATCATCTTGCTGCAATATGCGAATCCATTGCATATGATACGTGTCCTGCATTTGCTGAGGCGTTATTTCTAACAACTCATAAAATGATGCATTGGCATAACACAATGTGAAGGCTGCATCCAAAGTGATAATAAAAACAGCACTGCCTCGAAAACTCTGATATAGGTTCAGCTGATTCTCACATGCTTTTTGTTTCTGTATGTTCACACAAAGCATAAAAACCGCATCTTGTTCTTCACTGTGATGGATTCGTTTGCCCTTACCACTGATCCAAATAACCTGATTGAAGCGATCGCAAATACGAAAAGATACCAAAAACTCCTGCTTTGTCTGCAGCTGTTCACGAATGCTTTGTTCAGTTTTAAATCGATCTTTGGCGAAAATCGTTTCTAAAAAATGGCCATTAACTGCCTCACGATATGTTTTTTCATCCTCATAACCCAAAAGTTTCAGCATGTTGTCATTAATATAGTAAAAAGGGAACCCTTCTTTTACATACCATCCAATCATACCGTCCAAAACAAAATCTGCCATAAACTGCACCATGGCATCATCTAAAAACGTTTTTGTAATAGATGGTTGGTTTAAGATGGCATAAGAATGCTGCTCTTTTTTGGACTGATACACACTATAACGATTCTTTCCCTCTTTTTTCGCTTGATACATTGCCCTATCCGCTGCCTCTAACAGCTGATGAAAGCTTTTCCCATGTTTTGGATAATAGCTTACACCAATGCTGCAATTGACCTCATGGTGCAATTTTTGCATCATATGATGGCTAAACATCTGCTGGATAGCTTTGATTTTCGTAATTACCACATCTTCATGAGGAATAGCATTGAGACATACAACGAATTCATCTCCGCCGATGCGAGCTGCCGTATCTTTTTTACGAATCAGCTTTTGTAAAGCTTCTCCTAAAAAGAATAAGGTTTCATCGCCAATCGTATGTCCATACCTGTCATTCACAAGTTTAAAATCGTCCACATCAATCAATATAAAGGCCATCAATTGTTCATGCTTGCTTATATATTCTTCAATTCTTCGTACACATTCTCGGCGATTATATAAACCGGTTAAAGGATCTAAAGCCGCCTCTTTGCGTGATTTCAAAATTTCATTCTTTTGTTCATGGATATCCTTGATCACCCCTAAGATTTTCATTACCTTACCACTTTGATCACGCAATGCTCTGGCCTGCGCAACTACCCAACGATAACCTTTATCTTGATATTTCAGGCGATATTCGCAGCGCATGGCATCTTTACCATGAAACATAGATTGGAAAGCATCTCGTATAGTGGAAACATCTTCTTGATAAATAATCTTGGCTTCAAATAAAGAATTCGGAAACCCTGTTACCGGTATCTGATAACCAAACTTGCGTTCAAAGTTTTCAGAATAATAAATTTCTTTTGCCGTTACATCGTATTCAAATACGATATCCTGTGTCAAAGATAACAAAAAAGCTAAACGTTTATCACTCAGCTGTAAAGCTTGCTCATTTTTCTTCTCACGACTGATATCATGAAAGATACAATGAAAGGATGTCGTATGATCATTGGAATGTGTAAGTTGTGCACTTATACTCACCCATTTTATCGTTTTATCTTTGCATGTCAACTGACTTTCGCACATAAAGACATCACCATAAGACAGTTGCTTGCGTATTTCACGATGGAGCTGTTTATCTTCTGCAAGTAGAATGGAGAATAAGCGATTATGAAATTTATCCGCAAATTCTTCCTTGGTATAGCCAATAAAATGATACCAGGCATCATCTGCATGAAGTATCGTAAAATATTCATCACTGCAACAGTCAATGACACCGCCTGTTAATGGTTGCTCTACTTGCTTCGCCTTTCTCATGCTCATATCTCCTCGTATGGATTCCATAGTACTTTTATTATACCACTCTTATGTTAGGAATAGGCGTTTATTTTATTCAGCTATCAAATAACTAAAAAAATCAGCTTCTTTAGGTAAGAAACTGATCTAAATTGCTTAATATATGGCACTGCGATCCTTTTTCATCACTTTTCGTATCATCGCATCTTTTTCCATTACGCAAGGCACCTTTGCAGTAATAATTTGCATGGGTGTTTTTGCCACTTCCATTGCCTTTCCATCTTTATCATACAGCTCTGCAAATGTAAAGCGAGTGGTGGTAATGTGGGGACCGAATACTTCGGCTTCAATAAAAGGCTTAAAATTATTTCTTACTTCCAGGGTCGCAATTTGTGTATCGGCATCATAAGCCAAGACATACGCAATGAATTCCTGTGTGACACCGGCTCCATTGACCCCATAGAGTTGTGCTTGCGGTAAAGGTTGTCCTTCATAAAACCCTATCGCAGTTGGGCGGTTTTCTGCTTTTGCTAATTCTTGATAATACCACAACAGACGTTCTTCGCTTAAGTTTCCCTTTTCATATACTTCATCGATTAATAAACGATAGGTTTTAATCAACGTCGCAATATAATAGGCACTCTTCATACGTCCTTCTATTTTCAAGCTAGCAATTCCTGCCTGTATGAGATCCGGAATAAAACGAGCTGCCATCAAATCCTTGCTGGACATCGAAAACAAATCCTGTTCATCATGCAGTGGGCGCTCTTTTTCATATAAGCGATATTTCCAGCGACAGCTTTGGGCACAGCCACCGCGATTGGCATCCCTGCCTGTCATATTGTTGCTTAACACACATCGACCGGAGTAAGAAATACACATACCGCCATGTATGAACACTTCTAATGGCACTTGTGCATGTTTAGCTGTTTCTTGAATTTCCTTTAACGTCAATTCACGTGCTAATACCACACGATCCATACCTTTACGTTTCCAGTAATTGGCTGCACTGGCATTGGTGGAGGAATGTTGTGTCGATACATGTACTTCCAGTTTTGGTGCATATTGCTTGGCACACATCATGATGGTAGGTGATGCGGCGATGATCGCAGTGACACCAATACGTTCTAATTCCATGAGGTATTCCTTTAAACCTTCCATATCCTCTTCATGGGGCAGCATATTCACCGTCACATGTACATGGGCACCATGAGCCTGGGCAAATTTTACACCCTCTGCAATATCCGCAAGGTCAAAATTGCTGGCACGCGAACGCAAAGAAAACTGCTTCCCACCTAAGTAAACGGCATCTGCGCCATATAAGACTGCTATTTTTAAACGCTCTAAATCACCAGCTGGTGCGAGCAGTTCTATTTTCTTCATAGGGATTCCTCCTTACATACTACGTTTAAGCTCTACCATTATAATATAAAGATGACGTACATGAAAGTAGATTCCCCATTTTTTCTACGGTTTAATAATAACCATCATAAAAAAAAGAAAGTGATGAATCCACATGCATCACTTTCCATTCTGTTTTCTTATGCCGATAGCCCTTACTTTTTTATACGGATTGCTTTAACACTGCTATAGCTGCCATACACTTTAGCTTTCGTAGAATCATATTTATAAGCTCTGACCTTTACATAATAGGTCTTTTTCGTTTTTAAAGCTGTCAGCGTTTTCGTTAAAGCACTCGTATACGTACTTTTTACATTGGATTTAAAGCGTTTATCAGTTGTATACGTAATTTGATAGCCACTTGCCTGAGCTACTTTCCGCAGTTTGACCTGCATCTTTTTCCCTTTTAGATTGGTTAAACTTGGTGTGCTTGCTTTCCCAACGCTTATTTTCGCCCATTTCGCATAACGTTTAATATCGCCTTTCGATTTTGTAGTGACTTTCGGATATTTCTTACGACAAGCCGAATCACTATACCAGCCCACAAAGCTATAACCTTTTCTTGTCGGATTTTTCAGCGTTATGTTCTGATTATAATAAACACTTGGATTTTTACTATCATTTTTCCCACCATTGAGATAATACGTAATCTTATATCGAACATATACGTTACATTTATACACCATGCCATTGCTTGCTTTGGCCGTTATGATGGCACTTCCACCATTTACTGCTGTGACTTTCCCTTTGCTATCCACTTTCGCAACTTTCGTATTACTAGAACTCCACGTTATGCTTTTATTGCTGGCGGTTGATGGATAGATGGAAGCTTTTAAGGTATACGTATTTCCACGGTTAAGGGTTTTACTACGAACATTTAGTTTCAGTGAAGATACCGGCGTTTTTACGGTAATCGTACATTTTGCTGCTTTCTTGGAACCATCTTTGGCGGTTGCGGTAATGATTGCCGTGCCATTTCCTCTTGCCGTTACTCTTCCACTCGCCGACACCGTAGCTACTTTCGTATTATTGGATATCCATAACAAATCAGTATTACTTGCCGTTGATGGTGACACTGTTGCAGATAAATAATATACATCTTTAGGTTTCATTGCCTTACTTGTCACATTTAATTTTACAGCACTTACCGGCGTTTTTACGGTAATCGTACATTTGGCTGCTTTCTTGGAGCCATCTTTGGCGGTTGCAGTAATGATTGCCGTGCCATTTCCTCTTGCCGTTACTCTTCCACTTGCCGACACCGTAGCTACTTTCGTATTATTGGATATCCATAACAAATCAGTATTACTTGCCGTTGATGGTGACACTGTTGCAGATAAATAATATACATCTTTAGGTTTCATTGCCTTACTTGTCACATTTAATTTTACAGCACTTACCGGTGTTTTTACGGTAATCGTACATCGTGCTGCTTTCTTGGAACCATCTTTGGCGGTTGCGGTAATGATTGCTGTGCCATTTCCTCTTGCCGTTACTCTTCCACTTGCCGATACAGTGACCACTGCAGTATTACTGGAAGTCCATATTAGCTCCTTATTGGTAGCATTAGAAGGCGCAATGGTCGCAAAAAGATCATACGTTGTTCCCGAAATCATCGTCTTGTCCGTTGTATTTAGCTGAATGCTGTCTACAGGAATCGGCACATCATACACATGATGGGGAATTCCTTCACGAAGCAAGGAAGCTTCTGTGATCGTATTTGGCATTGCCCATAGTTCCACATCATCAAATGAAAAATAACTTATTTCATTGATATTGTCAGGTAAAACTACTTTTTCAAGACTATTACAATTGTGAAATGCATTTTCTCCAATTGCATTTAGATTCTTTGGTAATGTGATTGTTTGTAAATTGATGCAGTCCGTAAAAGCGGAAAGTTCTATTTCCGTGATTGATTCCGGCAATACGATACTTTCTAATGTAGCAAAACCGGAAAATAAGAAACCGGGAACTTTCGGCATACCTTCTTCTAATGTCACGGTTTTAATTCCTGAATCTTGAAAAGCATACACACCTGAAGAAACCAGTGTTTTAGGAATCGTGATATCCTTTAATGCTTCACAACCGGTAAATGTATGATTACCAAGTTCCTTTAAACCTTTCGGTAATCTCAATTCCTCCAATGCATAACAGCCTTCGAATACGCCGCCACCTGATGAATCTCCCAAAACGGTTAATGATTCGGGAAGTGCAATATGGATAAGGCTGACACAATCTTTAAAAGCTCCCTGATGAATCGTCGTTAAGTTTGATGATAACGATATATCTGACAGCATTTCACAGCCTTCAAAAGCGGAAAGTTCTATTTCCGTAATTGATTCCGGCAATACGATACTTTCTAATGTAGCAAAACCGGAAAATAAGAAACCGGGAACTTTCGGCATACCTTCTTCTAATGTCACGGTTTTAATTCCTGAATCTTGAAAAGCATACACACCTGAAGAAACCAGTGTTTTAGGAATCGTGATATCCTTTAATGCTTCACAACCGGTAAATGTATGATTACCAAGTTCCTTTAAACCTTTCGGTAATCTCAATTCCTCCAATGCATAACAGCCTTCGAATACGCCGCCACCTGATGAATCTCCCAAAACGGTTAATGATTCGGGAAGTGCAATATGGATAAGGCTGACACAATCTTTAAAAGCTCCCTGATGAATCGTCGTTAAGTTTGATGATAACGATATATCTGACAGCATTTCACAGCCTTCAAAAGCGGAAAGTTCTATTTCCGTAATTGATTCCGGCAATACGATACTTTCTAATGTGGCAAAACCACAGAATAAGAAACCCGGGACTTTCGGCATACCTTCTTCCAATGTCACGGTTTGCACATCGGAATTTGTGAATATATAAGGATGAGCTTCTTCTAAAGTCTTAGGAATTACAATATCTGTAAGTGCCGTACAACCATAAAATGTTTTAGCACCTAAAACCTTTAAATTATCAGATAATGTAATATCTTCTAACGATATGCAATCTTCAAATACACCTGAATCCGCATTTGAACCTAATTCCACTAACGAATTTGGCAATGTTATTTTTTTCAAATTGCTACAGCCTCGAAAAGCACCTGCTTCAATTGTTCTTAACTTATTTGAAAACGTAATATCTGTTAAATTTTTACAATCTCGGAATGTTTCATAACCGATTTCAATTACTGTTTCAGGAATTTCAATACTTGTTAATGTATTACAATCATTAAATAACCAAGCGGGAATTTTTTTAATATTATCAGCAAAAATCACGTTTCTTAATCCCGAACCTTCAAAATTACTAACACCAACCGTTTCTATATCTTTCGGTACTTGAATTGTTGTTAAAGAGGTACATCCTTTAAAAGTATTTGCACCTAAAGTGTTTAGTTCTATTGGAAGATGTACTTCATGTAATGATGTACAACCTTCAAATACACCTGAATCCGCATTTGAACCTAAGTATCGAAGACAATCAGGCAAATCAACTTTCTTTAAGTTTACACACCCCATAAACGCCCCATAATCAATACTTCGTAATCTTGATGGGAAACTGATTTCTTGTAAGGTTATACAATCTTTAAAAGCTTCATATCCTATCTCTGTAACGTTTTCCGGTATGACCACCGCAGCAGCATTTCCCTGATATTTCACTAACGTACTTCCAGACATGATAAAGTCACCTGCTGTCTTGACCGACTGTAAAGGTTTGGTTGACAGGATGACTTGCTCATCCAAGCTTTCTTTTTCAACATAATCTGATACAACTTCCATGGCAGAAACAACTTTCTTGCTCATCTGTTTCATTGCCAATTGATGATCAGATGATAATCCGGTAGCCTTTTGCATTGCATTTGCAATCGTAAAATCGCTTAACACCGTTGTAATGGAACATGTACAACACAAAAGCCCGGCAACTACTTTCTTCATTTGTAATTTCATAAACATTCTCACCTTTCTTTATCATGAGAATTATATAAAAATAACAAATGAATAACAACAAACACAAAACTGAATGTAAAAAATGACCGTTTTTATGTCAAAATACACAAAAAAAGCATCTCAATAAACCAATGAATTGAGATGCCCTATATCTTATTCTTATGACGTTTTTAGCCCTCTTTGACCTTGCTCGTCTTGGTATAATAAAAACCGTGTGTCACATGGTCCTTCTCATACTTCTTTGCATAAGCAGCAAAAACCGCTGTTGCGTCTTTTTCCTTATTCAGAATGGCATGATAAAGATCCAATGCTTCTAACACATAAGCGATATCATGAAACATGCCGTCAATGCGAAAATGACGAATTCCACTATTTAACAGCTCCTGAATTTCTTCAAAGCTCGCAAGCGTAAAACCGGTGAATACATGCGTACCCGTTTCATCTTCCACAATGGGCATATGTTCCTCACGATTTTCTTCCATCAAATATAAGTCATAGTTATTGCGTACTTGCTCATTTTTTCCTATAAAAGACATATAACTGCTTAATAAATTACGTTTGCTATGCATCATATTCAAACGACCATGGAGAATAACCTCACATTCACCATCAGTAAGCCGACCAATTTCACACATTTCCTGCAAGGTAATTTCCTTAGAAATAGTAACCATCTGAATACCTTCATCTAAATAATATTGCACATCACTGTGATTTGTAATTAACGTATCCGGATTGTAAATAAGCTTTTTCTTTAAGTCAAAATGTTCTGCCTCTAACAATACACACTCATCGCCATAATAAATACCATCCACATCTAATTCTTTCAATAAATGTAAATGCTGACGTAACGCCGGTAATTCTTCTTCCACAAAAAAGCGATTTACGGCCACATACATGCGTAAGGAAAGCCGTTCACATTCTTTCTTTATTGCTTGTAATTCCTCCACTGCAAAAGCATATACGCAGCGAACAGAAAAAAATGGTGTACCAATCAAAACACTATCTGCG
This sequence comes from Longicatena sp., assembly GCF_982403165.1. NCBI lineage: Bacteria > Bacillati > Bacillota > Erysipelotrichia > Erysipelotrichales > Erysipelotrichaceae > Longicatena > Longicatena sp. The sequence continues at coordinate 61,868 of NZ_CEVYEL010000002.1, read as the reverse complement.
CCATGCGCTTTAACTTTTGCCAAATCCTCGAATGCAAAAGGTGTTACAATAAAATCAGGCATAGAATCCATCCTCTCTAACCAAGCTTTATTATAATATAAGTGCGCATTGAAAGAAAGGATAATGTTTTTCACCATAAGATAATCGTGAAAAATAAATTCAAAAAGATTTCGATATTTTTTAAAATGTAAAGAAAATGAGCGTATAATAATGAAAAAGAGTTAAGAGGGTTCTTATGAAAAAACATATACTTGCAAAAACAAATATATTTATCTGTATTATCATTATAATCGGTTACTTGATTACTTCCTTTGTCAGCTATAACAGTAATCATACCATGCTAAAAAAAGATATCGAACATATTTCGGATCTGAGTAGTGAAAGCATCTATCATAAAATAGATTCACTATTTACAAAACCTATCAACATCTCCTTAACCATGGCCAATGATACCTTTTTAATGCAGCATATGAAAAATGAAAATGCGCTTACAGATGATGCTAACTTTGTAAAAACAATCACAGATTATTTGCATGCCTATAAAGTGAAATACAATTTTGATTCCGTCTTTTTAGTATCTACCAAAACAAAACGCTATTATCATTTTGATGGCATTGATCGAATCCTTACAAAAGATAATCCGGAAAACACCTGGTATTATGAATTCCTTAACAGCAAAGATGATTACAGCATTAATATTGATAATGATGAAGCGAAGAAAAATGAGATTACCGTGTTTATCAATTGTAAGCTAAAAGATGTTAATAAGCATATAATTGGCGTTATAGGTGTTGGTTTTCGCATTGAACATCTGCAAGAGCTGTTGAAGCAATATGAGAAAAAATTTAATGTGAAAGCTTTTTTGATTGATGCAAACGGCACCATTCAACTCTCTACGAATATTTCCGGTTATCAAAAACAAAAGTTAGCACAAAACAAACGTTATGAAACCCTCTTACCAAAATTAATGAAGGAAAAGGAAGAGAGTGTTTCTTTCTGGTACAGCGAAAAACCTTACAGCGGTTATCTTATCCGGCAACCTTTGAATACTATACAATGGCAATTGCTGATTGATCGCGATACAGCACAATTAGAGCATTCCATGCATCAGCAGTTAGGCATTGGTTTTACTATCATTTTGATGGTTATTATTCTTGTCTTAGGAGTTATTACGTATATCGTACGCAAGTATAACAAGAAGTTGATTCATTTAACTCTGGAAACAGAAATGAAACATCAATCCATCTTCCAACAGCAAACCGAACAGATTTATGATACTATTTATGAAATTGATGTGACCCATAACTGTGCTGCCAGTGAAGCTACCGAAGACTATTTCTATAGCCAGGGCATTCCTCGAAAGACTCCTTATGATGAATCTTTAAAGATCATTGCTGAAAAACAAATCAAACCGGAATTTAGAGCTGGTTATTTGACAGTCTTTGATCCTGCGCATATCTTACAGCTATATGAGGAAGGCATTACGTCTACGCAATATGATTTTATGATCAATAATGGGAATGACAACAATTACTATTGGATGCGTATTACCGTTAAGATCTTTTATTGGGATGATGACCAGTCCATTCGTATGTTTGTTTATCGCCAAAATATTGATGAAGAAAAACGCAAAGAACTCTTCATGAAGAAGAAAATGGAAAGTGATTCTCTGACTTCCCTTTATAACAAAGCCGCTACTCGTTCTTATATCCAACAGAAACTGATGCAAAACACTGATCAATATTATGCTTTCTATATCTTAGATATTGATAATTTCAAAGATATCAATGATGCCTATGGTCATGCAGTTGGAGATGAAGTCATCGTAACTTTTGCTAATATCTTAAAAAATCAATTCCCAAAGGATGCAATCATCGGTCGTATCGGCGGTGATGAATTTGTCACTTTACAAGCAGTTGCGTCCAAGCAAGAAGCACAAGCCAAAGCAGAAGCACTTGTGAACATCTATCATAACGCAAAACGCCAAGGATTATGCCACTACACAATATCCGCCAGCATCGGCGTAGCTGTGACAATACACAATTTGGATAACTTCGATTCGCTGTATCACAATGCGGATAAAGCACTCTATGAGGCAAAAGAAAACGGTAAGAATCAGTATCGTATGTATGAAAAATGAATATTGCAGTAAAAGATAAACAAAAAGAAAAGGAAGATTGCTCGGTGAAATTAAAAGCGTAGGCAATCTTCTTTTGTTATCGAATACACATGCAATTTTTTAAGGCTTGTATACTACTTGATATGCACGAATATCTGATCCTCATTTTGAATAAAGCAGCTCTGTTCTGCTTTAACAGTAAAAGGCTTCTTCGTTTCCACTACGATTTTTTTCGCCTAGACCGATCCAAAGGCATCCTACATAGTGTTCATCCTTAAACAACCCGGTTAAGTTATGATTTTGTTAAAAGTTCACTTTCATTAGTTATCAAAACCTTTTTTACGATACATCATGGCAAATGTCACAACACCTAAGAGAATCCAGGCAAGAATAATTCCAAAATCCAGCAAATGTTCTTGACTTAAGATGCTCATACCATTCATCGCATCATTAATAATCGCCATCATTCTGGTTGTCGGTACGATACTGGCAATCTTATCAATCACTTCATTCATATTCTGAAACATCGGTGGTATCAAAAACAGAATCATCAATGGTGTTGATAAGGTACTGGTAGACATCTGATCCTTCGACAGCAATCCGACAACCGAACCAAACAACAGCATGGAAATGGAAGTCACTGTCGTTACCAGAAGAAACATTGGCAAATAAGAAAGCTGCGTTGCCGTGATAAAGAAGATCACGATTGTGATGAGTTCCATTAAGACAAGTACGGAAATAATCTTGCTAAAAATATATTCAAGCGCTGACACATCACTCAGCATCAAGACACGCAAGGTATTTTTTTCTTTTTCTTCTGCTACCATCATTGCCAAGCCGGTAAGTGGAATAGCGGAAAGATTCAATAATTCGCATAAAGTTAAAACAAAGTTACTCGGCATTCCTGCTTCTTTAACATCCCCAAATATGGTCTGATATAACACAGCAAAGCCAATCGGTAATAAGATCATGATCAGCATATTCTTATTCGTAAACATTAAACGAAAGTCTTTTTTGATTAGCACAGCTAATGTATGCATTCGCAGTTTCATTATAATTCCCTCCCTGTCACATCAAGAAAAATTGTTTTCAGATCAGGCTCTACCGAATTTATACGCAAAATATTGCCTTGTATTGCTGCCAATGTTTTCATCAGACTTGCTGTATCTTTTGTTGTATGGTATTTATTGCCTTTATCATCCAAAATGACAACTTCATTTTTGGCATATTTTAATTTTAATTCATCTGGACTTCCCATTTCTTTGATTTCCCCTTCATTTAAAAAAGCCACACGATGACATAACAAATCGGCTTCACTCATATTATGGGTCGTTAAGAAAATCGTCGTACCTTGGCGATTTAATTCAAAAATCATCTCATATACAGCCTCACTGCTGGCAGGGTCTAAAGCACTGGCAGGTTCATCTAAAAATAAGATCTTAGGTTTATGCAAAATAGCACGTGAAAATAATAAGCGTTGCTTCATCCCTTTTGACAAATGCTCAACCTTTTTCTTCTTTGCTTCATACAATCCTGTCTTCTGCAAAACCTCATCAATATACGATGTTGAAATTTTCTTCAGATCGGCGAAAATCTTTAGATTTTCATACACTGTTAATTTTTCATATAAACCACTATTATCGGATAAGACACCGATATTTTGATATAATTCATCCTGCAATTCATCCACTTGTTTCCCTAAGATCAAAAACGTTCCATGATTTGGCTTCAACTGATTTGTTAACAGCTTGATCGTTGTTGTTTTACCGGCTCCACTTGGACCCAGAAAACCGAAGATTTCTCCCTCTTTGATTGAGAAACTGACATCTTTTAAAGCTTTTGTCTCTTTAAAAGAAATTGCTCCATGACGTACTTCTACGATTGTATTCATATCACTCACTCCCTTGTGTGTATCTCTTTAAGTATACACGAAATAACCTCATCATTTCAATTTGATGCTTTGCAATAAAGCCGATAACTGTTTATCATCTATTGTATTTGTCATAACTTACTTACCTTCATAAAAGATGATTATAATCGCTTTTCAAAATTGCCACTCACCGTAGGACCCTCATTAAAAATCACAAAGGCATTTGGATCAAAAGAGGCAACAATGCGGCGAATCTGATGTTCTTCGTATTTATTTATCACTGTCACAAGGATGCGTGTCTGTGTTTTCGTATAAGCCCCGGCACCATCCCAATAGGTTACACCTCTTCCTGTTTCTTTCATGATGGCTTCTTGAATTTCCTGATTCTTAGTAAAAATCATTGCAGTCATATTAATATTTTGATAATGTGTGCGATCCAATACTAAAGAAAAACAGGTCATATATAAGATAGAATAGATCGCCGTAGGCACATCAAAAAGGAAAGCACATAACAGATAGACAAAAGCATTGACTATTATCGATAATTTCCCCACACTGAAATTGGCAAATTTTCGCGTAAAATAAACACCTAAGATATCCAGTCCTCCTCCACTGCCCCCACTACGCAATGCAATACCAATACCAAAGCCACAGATGATGCCCCCTATCAAACAGCTGGCAAGCACATCGTCTAGGATAGGTGTTTCCGGTATAAAGATAAGACTAAAAGCAAGTGTTTGTGCAATGACACACAAAAGCGTCTTCACAAAGAACTTTCGAGAAATGCTGCGATATGCCAAAATAAATAATGGCAGATTCATCAAGAAATTGATGATACCGGCAACATCAAAGTTGGCAGGCAATGAGATATGCGCATATTGTATTATAATCGTTCGAATGATCTGGGCAATACCGATCACTCCGCCACTATATAAATTTAAAGGTACGATGAATAAGTTAACACCCGCTGCGAAAATAAAGCCTCCTGCAATGACCATCAATATTTTATAAGTTTCATTTTCTATTTTCATATATAAAACCCTCACTCGTTATCATCAGCATTATAGCATAGAAGAGGTTTTTATGGGAATGTTTCCTGCTTCGATGCAGCAATTTTCCAAATCGTGCCTGCGTGCTTGCGATATGACATACATCCTAGGTAGCAAAGATGTCTTCTTTATCGCAACTGTTTTATCAAATGATCCTTTCACATCAACTGTAGTTTATAGCAATTTGCATCGATAAAGCGTTATTCTTTCATTTCTCTATCCTTACCGCAACTTGCTTAATGATAAAATAAAATCTTTGATAACGATTAAAGACTTTTTCAAACATCCTATAAAAAAGAAAAGAATCCTTTGTTTGACCAAACAATGGGATTCCTTTGCATGAAACGTGTTTACATACGTTTTTGTATACAATCGCCTTCGATTTTCTTAATACGGCAGGTTGCATCATAGCGCAATGTACCATTGCAATGCACATAATCAACTACGCAGCCTCCCTGTAGAACAATATCCGTTGCGGAAATAGAATTAGCTCGAATATTACTTGCTCGCAATGTTGTACATTCAATTGTATTCGCATGATTTGTTTTTCCCCAATTCTTGCCAAAGCCAAAGGCAAATACGCCTAAAATACCGCTGGCAAAATTAATGACCACTTCATCACCAAACAAATCATTCAACACGGCACAGCCATTGATAATGACCTTATCCGCATTCACTTCTCCGTTATTCTTTAACATGCCATCTACGCGTATATCATCTGCATAAACTTTACCATTTTCTGACTTTACCATGCCATCGATATCCAACTTATTCACTCTGATATCTTTGGCAACCTTCAGCATTCCATTCACATCCATTTGCTCCGCCGTAATACTGCCCTCTGCATTGCAAGTGCCATCTATATCAATCATATGACATTTGATATTGCCGTTTATCTTTCCCATACCATCAATTTTGATACGATCATATTCTCCTTCGGTAATTGTTCCAAAACCATCAATCCTTACATCCATACTCATACCATTTTGTCCTCCTTGCGAATAATAAATGTAACCCTGCACAGATACAGCCAACTGCTGCCACTAGGGGCACGCTTAAACGAAAATCAATCCAGTGATTCGCATCTGCCAGAAAATATACTCCTAAGCTTAATACCATCAGCATCATAAATTGAATACCGTATTTTAACAGACTGATGCAGGCAGGTAAGATCAGAAACAGACTCCACCAGCCGGGGAAAAATAAGGTAAACTTCCACAGTTCAAATAACTCTCCTAAATAGCCAGCACCTACTGCGATTAACAACAATCCCCAGATAATATTTTTTGCATGCTTGCTCATGAAACGACCTCCTCATCAAAGGTAAACGCAAACGTTTCCTTATACTTTACTTTCATTTGTGAACTCAATTCCTGTAATGATACACTTCGCAAGATTTTCATACGCTCATCAAGCCAATACCAGACATCCTGATTGGTGGATGCTGCAGGTTCTTGTAAAGCGAGCACGTAATGATCTTCTTGTACCTGCACAAGTAACATTCGCCATTCATGTGAGTGGATATGCGTTAACGCATGGGCACTGGATTGAATCAATGCCATCCGCGTGTTTTGGGAAAATGCATATTCCTGATTCCATTCACTGATGACCATCATCACCAAAATCTCATAGAAGGAAAAGCAATCCTTTTCCATTACATCCATAAACAGGGCGGCCACCTCAATATCAATCTCGCTGAATTCTTCCAGATCTTCTTCTGTAAACATGCGATTACTAACCTCAGGAGTCAGCATCTTCGCTAATTCTTCTAAAGAATATGTATCCTTCATCTGTTGAATTGCACGGATCCGATTTAATATACGTTCTTTCGGGAAATAGGTTTCCTGTCCTGTGGGACTAGGACGTTTCACAAACCAGCTTTCCGGTATCAGACCTTCGCGTTTCCAACGATATAGCTGTCCATAAGAAATACCGGTTTCTTTTAATAAATCTTTTTTTGAAATCTCCATAGTCGTTTCACCTTCTTCTCATTGTCATTTTGTAATACTCCAGATGATATTGCTCGTTCAATAAATGCAGCTTTTTGATCGATAGATTTTCGGCATACATCTGCTTGTTGCATTTCATACATATCAGCCACCTCTCTGCCGTTAGTGTAACATTGTTTTATTACACCTATATATTAACAAAACATTGTTACGTTGTAAAGAAAAAAAACATAAATTATTAAAATTTATGCGAAAACGTTTTCATAAACTTACCGATATCACTCTCAGGTAAAAATTAAATCAAATCTATTGACCGGTGGTCACTAAAGGGGTAAACTAGTTACATGTATGAAAAAAGGAAGTGAATATATGGAAGAGTTAAACAAACGCAGCCGTATTCAAAATGCTGCAGTTGCCTTATTCAGCGAACAAGGCGTAGAGGCAACCAGTGTCAATGATATCGTGCGGCGTGCGAATGTCGCAAAAGGCACCTTTTACATATATTATAAAGATAAAAAAGAACTGATCTCCCAGATCCTGACTGAAAAACATGGCAAAGCTTTGAATGATTTGATGAATGCATCATATGAGAAAAGCCGTCAGGGTATGATGGATTGGCGCCATGCATTTGCCAATGAGCTAATTTCCTTTTATCGCCATAATCCAAAGATCTTAAAGATGATCCAAAAAAACATCACCTCCATCTTTGACTGTGATAAGCATCGAGAACAAGTCTTAGCCCATATCGAAAAGTTGGATGCTTTCTTACAATGCTTTCATCAGGAAAAAGAGAGTCGAAAAGATGCCATGAATCGCTTTATGCTGATGATGGAGATGATTGGCGTCATTAGTTTTCACGCCATCTTTTATGAGCAGCCTGATACGATGGACAGCGTAGAACCGGTACTGCTGAAAATGATTGAGCGCATGTATTTGTAAGGAGGATTTCCATGACATATAAATTAGGAATTGATGTAGGATCTACTACATTAAAAGCCGTTCTATTAAATGAACAAGATGAAATCATCTATAAAAGCTATGAACGCCATAAATCGCGGGTACGCGAAATGAGCGTTGAGAAGATAGAAGAATTAAAACCGTTGTTGCTTGGTCATAAAATTGCCATAGCCATTACCGGAAGCGCCGGTCTTGGGGTGGCAAGTGGAGCTCAGCTTCCCTTTGTACAAGAGGTATTTGCGACAGCACAGGCGGTCAAGAAATATTATCCAACTACGGATGTAGTCGTTGAATTAGGTGGTGAGGATGCCAAGATCATCTTTCTAAAAGGCGCTTTAGAAGAACGAATGAACTCGACATGTGCCGGTGGTACCGGAGCGTTTATTGATCAAATGGCTTCCTTGTTAGATGTTGATTTGGAAACGATGGATCAACTATCGTTGCAATATACGACCCTATATCCAATTGCCTCACGTTGTGGTGTCTTTGCGAAAAGTGATGTTCAGCCTTTAATCAATCAAGGTGTTGAAAAAAGCAATTTAGCTGCCAGTATCTTTCAGGCAGTCGTTGATCAAAGTATTGCCGGATTGGCACAAGGCAGAAACATTGAAGGCAATGTTTTATTTCTGGGAGGGCCTCTGCATTTTCTAAAAGGATTACAAAAGCGTTTTAAAGAAACCTTGCACCTTAATGAAGATGAGGCAAACTTCCCCGCTTTAGCACCTTATTTTGTGGCATTAGGAAGTGCGGTATATGCGGATAATGAGACAGTGCTCTATACGTATGAAGAGCTATTGCATAAAATGAAAACGATGGCACAACAAAAAGTCAAAAATGACGGTCTGCCTCCTTTATTTGCCAGTGAACAAGACTATCAAGAATTTGTCCAACGTCATGCCAATGCCCATGTAGATCGAAAAGATATTCATAAGTATCAAGGAAAGGCATGGTTGGGGATCGATTCTGGAAGTACGACAACCAAACTTGTCCTCATTGATGAAGAAGATAACATTCTGTACGAAAGCTATGCCAATAACCAAGGCAACCCGGTCGATGTTATTCAAAAAGAATTATTGCAGATTTATGACTTGATGGAAGATCGCATTACCATAAGTCATGCTGCCGTTACCGGCTATGGTGAAGAATTGATGAAACATGCCTTCCATTTGGATATCGGTGTTGTGGAAACCATGGCCCATTATCAGGCAGCGAAGCATTTCAATCCCAACGTCGATTTTATCATCGACATCGGTGGTCAGGATATGAAATGTTTCCGTATTAAAGACAATTCCATTGACGATATCTTATTAAACGAAGCTTGCAGCAGTGGCTGCGGCAGTTTCATTGAAACCTTTGCGAAGAGTATGGGGTATGAAATCAAAGAATTTGCTCGGATGGGATTGCATGGAAAGCATCCGGTTGACTTAGGTACACGCTGCACCGTTTTCATGAATTCCAGTGTGAAACAAGCACAGAAAAATGGTGCCAGCATGGAAGACATTTCCGCCGGCTTATGTATCAGCGTCGTAAAAAATGCATTGTATAAAGTTATTCGTGCAAAAAGTGCCGAAGAAATCGGAAAAGAAATCGTTGTACAAGGTGGCACCTTCTTAAACGATACCGTATTGCGCAGCTTTGAATTAGAACTAGGCCGTCATGTCATTCGTCCAGGCATTGCCCATCTGATGGGGGCTTATGGAGCTGCCTTACTCGCGAAACAAAAACATGCTAATACCTCTTCCATACTCGATAAAACCGCACTAGAAAACTTTACACATACCTCACAAGCCAGCAACTGCGGTTTATGTACCAACCACTGTAATCTGACCATAAATACATTTGCGAATGGCACTCGTCATATTGCCGGTAATAAGTGTGAACGTCCGATCATTGGTCGTGCCAATAAAGAAAAACTTCCTAATCTCTATGATTTCAAATATGAAGAACTATTGAAATGCAAAGGAATCAGCGGTGTTCGTGGAAAAATCGGGATTCCGCTTGTGTTAAACATGTATGACAACCTTCCCTTCTGGCATTCCTTCTTCACCAATTTAGGATTTGAGGTGGTCTTAAGTGATCGTTCCAGCAAAGCCTTATATGCGAAAGGACAGCATACGATATCCTCTGATACCATCTGCTATCCAGCAAAGCTAGTGCATGGACACATTCAATCCTTGATTGATAAAGGTATTGATACGATTTTCTATCCCTGCATGAGTTACAATGTAGATGAGCAGATGAGCGATAACCATTTCAACTGTCCAGTAGTTGCCTATTACCCTGAAGTCATTGAAGGCAATATGGATTTAGAAGGCATCACCTTCCTTTATCCTTATGTTTACTTGGAAGATCGTCATACTTTTGAAACAAAAATCTTTGAATACTTCCGCTCACAGGATATGGATATCACTTATAAAGAAATTACGGCAGCTGCTTCTCATGCGTATGTTGCCTATGAAGAATTTAAACAAAAGATCCAACAGGAAGGTGCCAGAGCTTTAGCTTTTGCGCAGACGCATCATCGTAAGACGATCGTATTAGCGGGACGTCCTTATCATGTCGATCCGCAGATCAATCATGGCATTCATCGTTTATTAAGCAATTTGGGATTTGTTGTCGTTAGCGAAGACAGTATTCCAAAACAATCGCAACGCCCAAGTATCCATGTCTTAAATCAATGGACCTTCCATGCTCGCATGTATAATGCGGCACAGTTTGTAACGACGCAAAACGATATGGAACTCATTCAACTTGTCAGTTTTGGCTGTGGCATCGATGCGATTACCGCAGATGAAGTAAAAGATATCTTACGTCGTCACAATAAATTATATACACAGATCAAGATTGATGAAGTTGATAATCTTGGTGCCGTGAAGATTCGCTGCCGTTCCTTATTGGCGGCAATGGAAGAAAGGGAGGGATAAATTCATGAACCGTGTAGAATTTACCAAAGAAATGAAGAAGACACATAAAATCCTTGTGCCCATGATGCTGCCGATACATTTTCAATTTTTACAAAACATCTTTCGCCAAAACGGCTATCAGATGGAGTTGTTACAGACCAAAGGACAACAGATCATTGATGAAGGATTGAAAAATGTGCATAACGATACTTGCTATCCGGCATTGTTGGTCATCGGTCAAATGATCGATGCCTTAAAATCAGGAAACTACGATACCGATCACATTGCTTTGGCCATTACCCAAACCGGTGGCGGCTGTCGTGCCTCTAACTATATCCATTTGCTGCGAAAGGCACTAAAACAAGCTGGTTTTGGCCATGTACCTGTCATTTCCGTTAATTTTTCCAAGTTAGAAAAAAATAGTGGATTCAAATTGACAGGCAGTATGCTACTACGACTATTATATGGTTTTCTATATGGAGATATGCTTATGTGGATAAAAAATCAATGTAAACCATATGAACGGCATGCCGGTGCAAGTGATGCACTTGTCCAAAAATGGATCAACCGTATCAGTGAACAATTTAATTCTCTTTCCTTTTTAAAGCTTCATCACAATTATGTAATGATGTTAGAGGAATTTGCGGCTATTGAACGTGAGAATACACCGAAAATTCAAGTGGGTATTGTCGGAGAAATCTATATGAAATATGCCCCTCTAGGTAATAATGAATTAGAAGATTTCTTGATCAAGGAAGGCTGTGAACCAGTCGTATCCGGAGTTCTTGATTTCGGTTTATATTGCCTGGAAAATACGGTCATTGACCATGAATATTATAATCGCAGCCGCAAAAGCTATCGCTTTGTTGCCATGGCCAGTCGTTATATTCAGCATTTACAGATGAAAGCCATCAAAGCCATTCGTCAACAAGGTGTCTTCCGTGAACCCGATACCTTTCAAGAAGTTATGGAAAGCAGCGAAGGCATCATTAACCGTGGTACTAAGATGGGAGAAGGCTGGCTGTTAACAAGTGAGATGGTTGCCTTAATCAAAAGTAATGTTTCTAATATCGTTTGTTGTCAGCCATTTGGCTGTCTGCCAAATCATATTGTTGCCAAAGGCATGACACGTAAAATCAAAAATATCTATCCAAATGCCAATATCGTTGCCGTTGATTATGACCCAAGCGCGACACGTGTAAATCAGGAAAATCGTTTAAAGCTAATGTTAAGCAATGCGCGTCTAACGGCTCGCTTTGCCCAAGCCGAAGAAGAAAAAAGTGCAGCTGCCAAACAACAGGCATATGCATATGAGACACGATAAATACATTGTATTTTATAAGAATATGCACCTATAAAATAAAAAAGAAGTCAAAACCAGATCAAATCACAGGTGGTGACTTCTTTTTGTGTAGAAATGCATACTGTTATACTTTTTGTTTTTCCTTCTTTACAACTGTAATCTGAAAACTATGCATGAGTTCCTCATCATATGCTTGTCCCAAATTTTGAAACGTTGGCAAAAAAACATAATTCAAGCGTTGTTCATAAGGCAATCCATTGGCTTTACCAGATGCATAACAGATACCTTCGATATCGGTCTTCCTATTATAAACGGCAGCTGTTAACAGTTGTGATATGACATAATTACTCTTAAAGGCATGGTTTTCATTATCCTTTGCCCATATGGATAAGGCATATTTTAATGGCATGGTACATAAAAAGGCAAACAATTGTTCATGCGAATATCTTCTTTTTTCCATCTGTGGATAGGACACACTTACATCCAATAAAGAAAACGCTTTTAAAGGACGAAATTCACCATAGGATATATTGGTTTTTGCCAATTCCTTATACATACAAAGAAGACTGCCAGCCAGATATAAACAAGGTATCCCCGTGATAGAATAGCGCTGATTCTGAATCAAATAGCGTTTTGTAAAAGGGATATGATAGAATTCTTGACGATCAAGCAGTGGTTTTAAAGATACTCTTCCTCGATATAATACATTGGGAAGCTGCTGTATACGCTCAAACATCATCTCATATGTTTGATGATGAAAGGAACACTGCAACATATTTTGCATCTGAGAAGAAGCAGTATTCATCCTTCCCTTTAAATAATTACGCCAAATATCATTAATTTTATTACGTAACTTATATAAATATGTATATTCTTCCACAGTTAAGATATCGGCCTTTTTTATAAGATGTAAGAAACGTAATGTTTTTTGTAAATATGCACTACGTACCTCATGATCATGTTCAACCATCGTCTCAAGTGGCAGCTGTTCGGCCAGCTTTTGCAATAATAAAGTTTCCATCATAACCCCCTAAGCTTTTCGCAAGTTCTAGTTCATTATATAACAATTCATAACAAAATGAGTAGAAATTGCAACAGAATGTTGCTTTCCCTTATTTTCTTCTCGATAACGTTTACTTCATGATACACATAGAGTAAAATAAAGAGGAAAGAGGTGTTTTTATGGTACATATTGGCAATGATTGGGACGAAATATTAAAAGATGAATTTGCGAAAGAATATTACCAGAACATCCGCAAATTTTTAGTATATGAATATAATCATCATCCGGTATACCCCAGCATGTATGATATCTTTAACGCTTTAAAATATACACCGTATCACTGTGTTAAGGTTGTTATTTTAGGACAAGATCCATATCATGGCAAAGGACAGGCGCATGGCTTATGCTTCTCCGTTAAAAAAGGGGTTACTCCTCCTCCATCTTTACAAAATATCTTTCAAGAATTAAAAAACGATGTTGGCTGTAACATCCCTACTCATGGAGAATTAACGAAATGGGCAAAACAGGGCGTATTATTGTTAAATACTGTGTTAACCGTTCGCGGTGGACAGGCGAATTCTCATGCCAATCATGGTTGGGAACAATTAACCGATGCGATTATTCAAAAGTTAAATGAACGCGTAGAACCAATCGTCTTCCTTTTATGGGGACGCAATGCCAAAAATAAAATGGCACTTATCACCAACCCGGCACATCTTATTCTGTCATGTGCACATCCTAGCCCATTTAGTGCGGATTATGGTTTCTTTGGCTGTCGGCATTTCTCCAAAACCAATGACTTTCTAAAACAGCATGGACAAACACCTATTGATTGGCAAATCGAATAAGAAATATCTTGCGCTTTTTGCGTCAATTCGCTTATAAAACAAATAAAAACAAATGGTAATGCATGAATTTCACATCCCTTTCTTGACACGAAAAACAAGCATGCTAAAATTAATTCGTATGAAGAGAAAGGAAATTGGTTTATGTTAAAAGAAGTTGCTATAAAGTATTATCGTATGGGATATAACTGTGCAGAAAGTATCCTTCGTGCGGGAAATGAGGTCTATGATCTGGGGCTACATGACAAGGACATGAATATGACCGCCGCTTTTGGGGGAGGTTTTCAAATCGGGGATGTCTGCGGTGCCCTCAGCGGTGCAGCTTGTGTCATCAGCTCTCGCTATGTAGAAACCAAAGCACATGATTATGCAGATATGCGCCCATTGACGCAAAAGCTGGTCATCGCTTTTCAGAAACGCATGGGTTCTCGCCTATGTGCGCAAATCAAACCGGTATTTCATAATAAAGAAATAAAATGTGAGAATACAGTTGCTACTGCTGCTGAAGTATTAGAACAAGTTATCATGGAATGGGATGCAGAACACAACACTGTAGAGCAATAACATAAAGCTGCCCTATGACAAGAGCTATCTTCACACTTGTCATGAGCAGCTTTTTCTATTCTATTTTATCCACGTTTCCCCATTAAAATAAATTGTATCAGTTCTTCAACATCATCAAACACATCATAATCACCAAAAATACCTTCTCTATGATAAACAATCCCATTCTTTTCATTCGCTGCGAAACAATCTAAAAGTTTTTTCTCTTTTCTGAGTTCTTTTTAGTGAGCCCTTTTTTTATCACTTCCTTATTTTTCTTCTGATTTATTTCAAATTTCTTATTGACATATTACCAGAAGACTTGTATAGCTATATCATAACAAAAAAACTACGACAACAGTATGTCATAGTTCTTGATAAAGTTATATCCATCGTTTACTGTCTTCATAGATACGTTTTCTTAACGTTATTGGCTGTAACACTTCAATCCTATCGCCAAAGGCTAACAGATTCGCATACCAGAAATGCTCATCTTTAGGCACATACAAGCGATATAAGAAAGTTTTTTTATCTTCCCGCAAAATCTCACCCGGCAGATATTCCAAAATCGATAGTTTCTTTGCTTTATCACAACGCAAACGAATTTCTATCATCGGCTGTTGATGTTTCTCATCATGCATAGACGCGATAGTTTCACGTAATGCAGGATGCGGTTGCGCTTGCATATCCTTAACGAGTTCAATATCTTCCATACGCACTAACTTATACATACGATAGCCTTTTTTGCGTTTTGGCAATCATATACCAAGCATACCATTTATACATACATCCGGCGGCATCTGCCACTGTCTTTTTTCGTTCATTACGCGCATTTGTATACATAAAGCGTAAGCAACAATGTTTCTGCATGGCTGTTTTAATGATTTGCAAATGCTGATGTATGAACGGATGTTCCTGTAAAACGCTAAAATCTAACAGGATATGGGAATCATCTTTTGAGAGCTGTTCTATCTTTTCACATAAGTCAACTACCTGATTTTCTCCCATTGCGCTGGAATAACCTTGCAATGCAGTAGCCATCATAGAAAACTCTTCCTCATTCACCCATTGTTCATCCAAGCGATAACCTTCTTGTATTTCATAGCCGCCATCACTATCGGAATAAGCAATAATAGGAATTTTCGCCATGCTTAAGGCATCCATATCCCGCTGAATCGTGCGCACTGAAACTTCAAAATATTCTGCTAATGTTTTGGCACTGGTACGCCCATGATTTAACAAATATATCGTGATTCCATACAAACGATCGCGCTTCATCTGCTTTTTCCTTTTTTTAAATCTTCGATTGCCTGCTGTTTTTCACTAAGATACTCCCAGCGTTCCATTAATTCTTCCATCTTGGTTTCCAAGGCTTCCCGCTCTTCACTTAAAGATTGTAATTTCACAAAATCTTGTGTATCCATCTCCATTTGCTCGTCAATCGCTTCGATCTGTTTTTGCAGCTTTTCCATATGTTCATCCATCATTTCCAGTTCCTGTTTCTCTTTACTGGTTAGTCGCGGACTTACCTTTGGCTTCACTGCTTTTTCATTCTTATCTAAAACTGTATTCTTTTCCCCTAGTTCCATCAAGGCACTATAGCCACCCAAAAACTGCTGTATCGTTTTATCTGACTTAAATACAAACAGCTTATCACAAATACGATCAAGGAAATAACGGTCATGTGACACCGTAATAAGCGCCCCGTTAAATGTATCCAGATAATCTTCCAAAATCTGTAAGGTCTGAATATCTAAATCATTGGTTGGTTCATCCAAAAACAAGATATTCGGTGCCTGCATCAATACCTTTAATAAATATAACCGTCTGCGTTCACCACCGGATAAACGCCCAATTGGCATATATTGCGCTTTGGCATCAAACAAGAATCGTTCCAGCATTTGCGAAGCTGTATATGTTCCCTCTATGGTCGTAATGGCATTCGAGCTTTCCTGTATATAATCCAATACGCGCATAGACATGTCCATTTCTTCATATCCTTGCTTAAAGAAGCCTATTCTAACCGTATCTCCGTGTATCACTTCGCCACTATCTGGAGCCAATTCTTTTGCCAATAGTTTCAATAAGGTTGTCTTTCCACACCCATTCGCGCCCAAAATACCAATGCGGTCATTTCTTTGAAGATGATAAGAAAAATCATGAAACAAGAAGTGTTCCCCATACGCCTTAGATAAATTTTCACATTCGATAATTTTCTTACCTAAGCGAGAACTTATAGCATCTAATTTTATATTCGCTTGTTCATTCGGTTTCTCTATCGCATTAAGTTTATGAAACCGCTCAATACGTTCCTTGCTTTTTGTTCCTCTGGCTTGTACACCGGCGCGCATCCAGGCAAGTTCCGTACGTAAAATATTTTGTCGTTTGCGCTCATTCGCTTGCGCTATTTCTTCGCGTTGTGCTTTTAATTCCAGATATTGTGAATAATTAGCCTCATAGGTATATATGTTTGCCTGATCGATTTCTATCATTTTATCACAGATACGTTCTAAAAAATAACGATCATGTGTTACCATAAAGATAGCATGAGAATAACGCAATAAATACTTCTCTAGCCATTCGATCATATCATTATCCAAATGGTTTGTCGGCTCATCCAATAGTAAAAGATCACAAGGCTGTAACAAGGCTCTTGCTAAAGCAACACGTTTGCGCTGTCCACCACTGAGATGCTTCACAATGCGCGCAGTATCATAAATACCAAGTTTTCCTAAAATTGCCTTTGCCTCAAATTCCTTAATATCTTTATCCATACATAAAATTTGATGCAATATCGTATCCTCTTCATCAAACACAGGATCTTGGGGAAGATAAGAGATTCGTAAATTATTTTTACGTATCATATTACCCTCTTCATACGTTTCAAGACCTGCTATGATGCGTAACAAGGTCGTTTTACCAGTACCATTGACACCAATCAAGGCAATTTTATCATGATCTTCAATCGCAAAACTGACATCTTTTACAATTGGTTTTATATTCTGATGCTTTGTTAAATGTTCCACTGACAGTAACATGTATATCATCCTCTTTCGTTACCTGCTTATTTTACCATACGCAGATGAAAAAGGAAATCATCTCACAAGATGACTTCCTTTACCTATCCATATGTCTTTATAATTGTCATTGTAATATACGATACCTTTATGTTCATCATAAGCCTTTTGAAAAGATACTAAGAGCACTTTCTTTAGATTTTCCAGACATTTTAAATAATTACCACGATATTGCTGGTTAAGTAATGCTTGATACACCTGTGACATAGACAATTCTTTTAAATTTGTAATTAATTTTTGTATTTTTGCATTATCATCAATACACATCAGAAAGTAGTTTTCTTGTATATCATGAATCCGTCTGTGACAATAACTTCGAGGATGATAGTTTGTAATCATATTCCAAATATAGAAAAAATCACAACTGCGTACAGGTATGGAATAACTGGCATCAGAGAATAATTGTAAACATAAATTTTTCTCATCAAAGCCTCTGTTATCTTCACATATCACATCTAATTTCTGTATTTCAAAAACGTGTATCGTCTGCATAATTTACTGTTCCTTTCTTATGAATGAAACATATAAAGAAACAATATAAATTTACCAAAATTTATATCATTTCTAAATAATTTTAACAATTAAGAATTCAAATATCCTAACATAGCCGCATTCAACAAAGAATTACTACCATCAAAAATCCATTTTTTATTCTCTTTGCGATAGTTAACTAAAACAGTTTCTTCTTTTTGTTTTGCTTTTTTCATTTTCTTAGTAAACTCACTTTTCGTGAATTCATCATCTTTTTTTTGTTTCATGGTTTCATAGATAGCATCATTCATTGTATCTATATAATTAAAGTTTTTTACTTTAACACTGACTGTTGCTTTATCATCTTTGATTTTTTCTTCATTAACCTCATAGGTCATATTTGCATAAGTTAACTTCATAAGTTTTTTTTGCAAACCAGCACTCTTATCATAGCTTTTTTGATCAAATTCAGCACCGACGATATCACATGCTTCTTTATATTTTCCTTCTTACATCTTCTCCAAATAAACTTCTGTCAACCCTTTTGGTGAAGACTTATCCGTACGCTGGCATCCGGCAATTACCATTGCCATCACCATACAGCAGAATACTGCCATTATCTTTTTTAACTTAGCTGATTTTTTCATTTTTACGACTCCTTACTTTTTTAACTGTTTTATAACCTATCATTAATACTAAAGCTCCAGTTAGCACTAACAGTATAATTATTTCCTTTGACCACGTTTTCTTTGTTATCATTGCTTTATGCTTTGGTATGTACTTTGTTCGTATTCCTCTTACCAATAAGCGATGTGAATTGATTCCATATGGTGTACAGGTCAATAAAGTCACATGATCTTCATTGGCAATTGGTTTTAAATATTCTGTTTTATTAGGTTTCACTACGATGATCTTATCTACTTTATAAGCAAGAACTTGATTATAAATATGAATGTAAAATTCATCACCAATTTCCATTTTATCCAAATCTGTAAATAATTTTGCCTCAGGCAAACCGCGGTGGGTACTTAAAACCGTGTGATTCCCTTTCCCTCCAATAGGAAATGGTGTCTCACGTAAATGGCCAACACCTTTGCGGATAACTTTTTCTGCCACACCATGATAAATAGGCAAGTTTAAATCAATACAAGGAATCTCCAATGTGCCCATACTACCAGAGGCAACATTCATGATGTCATTATAGTTATCAGGAATAACCACACCACTTCCAGGTACAAAAGGGTCATGTACCTCAGTACCTAAGATGCTTTTGTTATATACCTTTGCCTTATCAATTTCCTTTTTTACCATTACTTTATCATAATGCAATGCCTTATCATTGTATTTCTTTACAGCTATGGTTTGATCATAATTAGACAATAAAACATTTACGTTTGGATAGGCCAGTAAAATAACACCACCTAGAAACAGCAAGGTTGTTATTAGCTTTCGTATTTTCATCTTGTTCGTATAAAGCAGAAAAGAGGGGAACTGAATCCCCTGATTTTCTACTTAACAGCTTTACGGCTGCCTTTTCTATTTAATACTACTGCTGCACCAATTAAAGCAATACCACCGATAACAAAGATAATAGTACCAATACCACCGTAAATAGAAGATCAGTATTTGTCAGTGCATTGTATACAGTTATTTTTTGATTATCTAAATGACTTGTAGCATTAACTGTTACTTTTAAAGGCTCACTCAATAAGCTATATGGTTCACCTTTATCACTAATAGGAGCTTTTGTCTCTACGATCCAATAATCCGTTGAACGATTATTGTTATCTTCAAATGACTCACCTAAAGTACCGTAAGCTAAACCAAAGATTTCTACGATACCTTGTTCATTTGATACAAAAGTATCTTTACCATTAATGCTGATTGGATTCTTTTTAGCTTTTGCATCCGCTTACGATGCAAAAACCTGGAATTCTGCACCCTTCAATACTTTTGCAGAATTTTCCTTATCAACCTTTATCATTTTAATACCGCCAGTATGTACTTCTGGTGTATCGCTATCTTTCTCATAATCCTGATCAGCAGCATTTGTAAAAGACAAATGAGCGGTGTTATCGATTTCTTCGCCTAAATCTGCCGTCTGATTTATTTTTGTATAGAACGTAGCATAAAAAAGATTATGCTGCCGTCACAACAAGGTTTTCTTCTTTTTTCTAAAAAAAAGAAACATCACTATGAAAATGACATTTCTTTTGCCTTATATTTTCCATAATTTATTAACTTTTCTTTGTCTTACCCTTTTTATGCATCACTTATTTGTCAAAATACCATGTGAAATCACATGGTATTTTGACATATTTTATACGATTATTGCTCTTATGCTGTTTATTGATCAAGCTCCCACACAATATTTAAAGCTTGCATAGCGTTTAATCCCCATGGTGCACCAGCAATTTGATCCTTACTCTTTCCTTTGATGAAGAAAGAGGTGATTCCTGTAAATCGAAATGCATTGTTAATGCTAGTAACCGTGCTAGGTATTTCAATACTTTTTAGTTTCGTGCACTGTACAAAAGCATCTGTACCAATTACTTCCAGTCCTTCAGCTAATGTTATACTTTCCAGTGCCAAGCACCAGCCAAAACCATTTTCCGGTATTTCTTTTAATTTTGCAGGGAGACTGATATGTGTAAGACTCGTACATTTATTAAATGTCGCATATCCAATCTTTTGCATCGAATCTGGTAAATTGATTTTCACAAGGCTGTTACATTCAGCAAAAGCTTGGGAACCAATTTCCGTTACCCCATCCGGTAGTACAACGCCTTCTAAATTAATACAATTCGTAAACAAATAATCATTGATAACCGTGATATTTTTAGGAATAACCAATGTTCCTTTCAAGGCATTGCATCCTCTAAAGGCACTTTGTTCCAGAATCTGAAGATTATCCGGCAGTTTAACACTTTCTAAACGCAAACAGCTTTGGAACGCACTGTATCGAATAGCAGTTACGGATTCCGGTATTGTAATGTGGAGCATATACTCGGCTCGCCAGAAGGTCTGCGGCATAATTTCTTTCAAATTGTTGGATAACTTAATATCACTCAGCCAGCAATCGTAGAATGCCGCATTACCGATGCTGGTGACACTGTCTGGCATGACTACACTTTTTACTTCATGTTTTGCGTTAAAAGCATTGCCTCCGATGCTAACGACAATACAAGGTATGTCATTCACGAGAATGACTTCCGGAATCACTACATCTCCTTGATTTAATATTACCTTTTCTTCTGAAACGGCATCAATGACTCCATTATTCACCATTTCACTTGTCAAAATCACAGTTCCTGCTGTTTGCAATGTTTTGGTTTCTTTTAAACCGCCATAAGCAAAGGTTAAATCAAAGGTTGTACTCGTCGGTACTTGATCCTTATCAATTACATATTCATCTTTCGCTAATGTTTTGATACTTCCATCGGAATACATTGCCCTTACGATAAAATCATCTTTATCAAGCAGTTCTTCTTTTAGAAAAAATTTCTTTTTCGCTTCTATGGACAACTGGGCCAAGATCACAGGTGCCTTAGCTTGTAGTAACATGGTATTTTCAGATAGTTTGCTTGTCTTATCTTTTGTCCCCGAGATTTCCTTTACGACATATGGTGTATTCTGTTTTTCACTCACTGTCCATACCGTGTCATCACAAACCTCTATTCTGGCAAATTGTTTCGCTTTTATCGTAATCTCGCCGGTAGCCTGCGTGGTGCGTTTGGCTACAATTTCATTTGTTTCACTATCATATACCGTATAGGCAAGATGAACACCTTTGCGCGTTTCCAAGATTTGTTTTATATCAGTGATGTTTTCTTGGCTAGCCCGCAGTACCTGACGTAACTCGAAAGTGAATTCCTGATCACTGTCATTTTCCATTTCTTTCGCAATTTCAATGACCGTCTTGCGATTACTATTTACAAACCCCACGGCATCCTGGCAATCAATACGACCATTATAGCAATCATCCAGTGCATCAACATATCCACTTAACTGTCCCCATTCAGCATCACTTTCCTCTATCAACTCCACGATTCGATAGGTGCCATCTTTGACGATGCTAGGCTGTATTTTTACATCTGCTTCGCTAAAATAGATGATTGGATATCCATTTGCACTCTTCTCGATGCTAATCTTACCATCACGTTGTGTTCTTTGGATGCGATTACTTGAAATGCCCTTTTCATCAGCGATAATATATGCTACATTTGCGGCTGGATTCCATACTTTTCCATCATATACATCTACACGATAAACTAGTCTGGCTCCTTTCATCACTTCATCGCTGCCCAAATGCATCCGTTTATAAATGGCAGACGTTTGATCTCTTCCACTAATCTGATTCTGTAAAATAGCCAGTGGCTGCTGTTGAATCACATTTGCCAATTCCCCTATCTTTGGTGTGATTTCAATAAAACCGCCATTCTGTTTATAGAGCTTATAACGATCTTTACTGCTCTCGCTTAACCGATAGCGCGTATCTTTCGGTAAAGTATTGATCATGATTCGTTTCCATGGTTCTATCTGGATTTCTTTACCGGCTTCCCATAGTAAGGTCGCTCGTGTCTGATGTATGGTATCCAATACTTGTACTTCTGTTGTTTCCTTAGGCCAAACAGCCCATTCCCCGTTATGCTCTTGGATTTCCAGTTTCAGATGCACCTTTTCCTTATCTCTAATTTCGGCATTTTGTCTGATATCTTCTAAATAAGCATTCCCCCTTCCGTTATCTTCTTCGCCGACCACATATTCTTTTCCGATCATGAAGGTATTGGCATCCCCATTTACAAAAGTGACCGTACTGTTTTCCGCTAATTTCCCTATAGCCGGTGTTTTATCAACCGGATAAATTTGTTCATAATCGGCATCCGGTGTTTCAATGATCGTATATTCCATTCCTTCAACGCCCACATCTTGAAAGACGACTGTTTGCTGATGCTGAATGCTGAAATAGCCATCGTTCGATGTTTTACCCTGACCAACCAGTATACCGTTTTTCATGATCTGATATTCCTTATCGGCATATGGTTTGCCTTCGATTAAAATTTGCATCGTAAATTCTCTTGTTTCGATAGCCTGTTGCTCACTTTCTGACACTTTGGATGGATCAAAACTGACAAGCTTTGTAATTTGGAGAGGACGTAATAGATAATCATTTACGATTGTTGCTTCGGCTTTCTTAGCATAGCATGGCATCATTCCTTCTGCAGTAGCGTTAATTGGTTCATAATAATCCCCATCCGTATAACCGGTATCATCGATTTCTTTTACCTTGTAGCTTTTTCCTGCGGTAAAGCCCTCGATCTTAATGATTTTTCCTGCACATGCTGCTGAAAATCTTCCGTTTTCATCAAGGATCCCTTCTACATCGCTTTCCAATCCATCTTCATTTAAGATGACCCAGCGTGCACCGGTTAACAAATGATCATCTGAAGAAACTTCGAATGTGAATTCCTTCTTGCATTCCTCTGCATTTTGATGCTTTACTTCCTTTGTTAAATACAGTTCTTTCCATTTATAGTGATTTGTGATCGTTGCAACATTTCCGAATGTTTCCATAATACCGCTGGCGCTGGTTTGTTCACAGAACCAATCTTTACCTGGATATATTTCGTTTACTTCATAGCGAATGCCTTCATCTCCGGGAAAGAGAGCTATGATTTCATTTGCTTTTATTTCAAATTGTCCATTCGCATCTGTTTTGCCCTCTTTCAATTTCATTGGTATGCCACCATCATTTCGTATACTGTCAACTACCCAATACTCTGCATTGGCTAGTGGCTGATCATCTGCCTTTATTTGAAAGTGAAAGGTTTCTTTTGTGATATCCATTTTATCGGAATGTCCTTGTACCTTTTTTTGCGCATAAAGCACTGGGCGATACGTATTTTGAAATGTCATCGTACGGGTATCTTCATGCTTTATATCTGTGATGTCAACCTTCCAAAAAGGATTTTCCTCTTCTTTGATTTCCATCAGCGATTGATCTAAAAGATGAAAAACAGCTTTTTCATCTGCATGCAGATAAAAGCTTCCATCTGCTTCTGTTGCATACACCCGATTCGTACCACATGCTGTCCAACCATCCCCTGTTTTCTTATACAATTGATATTCCTGTGTAGCAAATGGTTTCTGTGCATAGCTTGCCTGAAAGCGAAAGGACATATCTTTGCTTTTCTCAGGTATTTTTCCTTGCAAAGTTTTAATAACTTCCAATGTTTCCGGCTGATGCTGTTTCACACGTACTGCAATTCCATTCACCGTGCCTTCACTTTGATCTTCAACGACCTTAGAATAAAAACTGGCATCGTTATACGCATAGGTGGCAGGATGTTTTTTATCATGAGTATTCTCATGGTTGGCAGTATCCAATGATTCGTCCTCTTTTGGTGATTGCATATGAATCTGAAAGGATACCGCGCCCATTTCTTTAATGGTAAATGGATCTCCTTCCCTATCCTTTCTCATATCCACGGCAATTGCTTTCACCTCAGATAGCTCACGTTTCCAGTCTTCACTTCGTATCCAGCCATGTTCCACGGTTAAGACCTCATCTGGTGCCTCATCTTCAGTAGTGATTTTCGCATTGCGATTCGCATTGTTATAGACAATTGGAGCAGCACCTTTTTCTTTTCGTTCATTTACATTGATACCTGTAAAGCTGCCATACCACCAATTGTTTTCAAAATGGTTATCTGCTTGGTATAAAGGAGCATCTTCTAAGCGATCAAAAACAACAATATCGCTTAATGTCTTCGTTGCATTTTTAACGCTGATTTCATACGTATAACCATGATTACAAAGTACCGTAGCCTCGGTATCGAAGCTGCCAAAGCGATCATCATCTGAACGTACTAGTTTTTCCAATTTACTCATAGAGGCCATAACGATGTCCTCATTTACAGATGCGTTTGCATATAGCACTGTTTGTTCCTTTTGATTGCCATCACCGTCAATATCTTCACCAAATATCTGATAGCGTTGTTTATCTTCATCACTTGGGTAGGTACTTCCATCATCCGGCATAACTTCATTATCGGTTCCTAACAGTGCTTCATCATCTGTTTTGGCAGGCATAAAAGCCGCAATATTGGTCGCCGCATTGCTGATATCGGCATCTTTCCAATCATAATATGCTCCAAAGCTGACGCCCCAGCCTTCCATCCACATCTTATCATAGTAGCCGGAAGCATCCTCTCCTTCGTATTGGATATGGAAGGCGATTCTCGTTCTTCCACTTCCCCGATAGTTGGTATCAGCGACAGTTTGAGAATCCTCTGTTGTTTTCATCTCTTCTGCAAATAGGAAAGTCGGAAAGGTTAAAACGATCATCGTGATGACCAGTATCATAGAGACAAGTTTCTTACCATAATTTTTCATCTATACGTTCTCCCTTCCATTTCCACTTTTTGTAACATAAACATATTTGAACCATGAGCTACATCTATGCGAAACTAAGCCTTTTTCTTGTATACCATGATGGCATTCAACCAGAAAATACCTATAATCTTTCGACTAGGTTTTTTCATTCTATAAGGCAAAGCCCATGATCATCTTTTCACTAAGTTTCGGTTGCTTTTTCCCAGACATGTTGACCTTATCATAGCGTTTTTCATTTGCTTGTATCCATGATCATTTTCATAACGAAGGGCAATTTTTACCAGCATCTATCCATTGCCTTTTGTGTTTATAAAGCTGCTTCAGCAATACCAGCGCATTGACCTTGCATTAAGCATTTTTCATTATTTTCATAAAAGACATCTTATCTATAACAGTGTTCGTTATAGCTCTCATTGCCCATGTACAGGATCCTTTTTGCTTAACCCATGTACAGGATAATCAATAAGCGCGTGTGTCAATTCTTTGTCAATATCTTAGAAAAACATAACAAGATATTACTAAATTTTACATACGATTATAGAAATATCGTTATGAACGTACATACTTTCCCCTTGTGGCTATAGCATAAGGGCAATAAAAAAAGGAATCTCGATACAATCGGAAATTCCTGTCATTTATCCTTACCTATTTGGTCAAGTTATTTCTATTTTCGATCAGCGAATACGCATTCCTTTAGGGTATTTATTTTTTAACACCATGCCATCCCCTTTGGCAAAGCCGATGGGATGCTGATGCCACAATAAGGCCGTATACCCCTTATACGCACTGACGGATAGAGGATGACCTTGTAAAAAGAGGTGACATTCCTCATCACGCATATCATAGGTCTGTAAAAACTTATCCTGATGCAAACTTGCGCTATAAAAATGCTGATGTGGCTCTATGCGGTTTTTCATGATTTCCCCGGCTAAGATGCCCTGGCGCAGGATATGAATTTTCTTTATAAATAAAAAAGGCGTTTGTTTCAGATATAGCTTATCCTGCAATAGTAACGTATGCGCAGGCTGCTTTGCCAGCTGGCTTTTTAAAAAGGCTTGGGCAAACATTGGCAAGGCTGTATCCGCCACTTCTTTTTTTCGCGACATGACGGCTTGACCATGTTTCTTCATCTTAGCCACAAAATGTCCTTCCCCTTGATCCATCGGGAAAATTCTTCGCACCTTTGTCACATCCAGATCACGATATGAAAATCCGCTTCTGCCAAAGTTAACCTGGCAATCTAATAATTCCATATCTTCATGATGCTTTAAAAATGCATATATGACTTCTTCATTTTCTTCCATCGAATAGGTGCAGGTAGAATATACAAGAATGCCCTCTTCTTTTAAGGTTTCATAAGCACTTTCTAAAATAAGCTTTTGGCGCATTGCGCAGGAAGCCACATGTTCTACGCTCCAATCGTCCATTGCCTTGGCATGTTTTTTAAACATGCCTTCGCCACTGCAAGGAGCATCTACCAAGACCTTATCAAACCAGCCGCCCATTTCCTTGGCCAGTTCATCGGGACGTGCATTGGTAATCATACATTCACTAAAACCTAAACGTTCCATATTGCTCATCAATACGGCCGCCCGCTTTGCCTCTATTTCATTACTGACTAACAAACCACTGTGCTGCAATTTCGCGGCAATCTGCGTACTTTTGCCTCCCGGAGCTGCACACATATCCAACACCCAATCCCCCTCTTGTACATCCAAAACTTCTACGGCACTGGAAGCACTTGGCTCTTGCATATAAAACAGACCGGCAAGATGTGCAGGATGATTACCTAACCCTTTTTCCTGGTGTGGAATATAAAAGGTTTCAGGACAGATAGCAGAAGGCTTACACTCACAAACAGACAGCTGTAAAAAAGCCTCAACGCTTATCTTTGTCGTATTAACACGCAACCCACGATAAGCATCTTCCTCTAACGTTTTTACATAAGCCTCATAATCCTCTTGCAGATATTCCTTCATCCGCTGCAGAAATTGTTCTTTCATACACATCCCTCCAATACCTTCGTATTTTATCATACTTCTTCAGCATATGCATCCAGCAGCAGTGAAGAATGTTTCAGATACCATCGTGTTGCCAGCTGCATGCTGAAGTAAAGCAAACCACCCACACAAGCGGGCAATAACAAATACATCAATAGTGAGACATCCGCTGAAAGCTTTAACAAGATCAATATGATATAGCCCCACAATAAGATGGTCGTTATAAAGATAGCTACAAACAAATATTTTCGCCATCTTCTTAAGAAGGTTTTTTCATATAATTTACGCATTGCGTCCTTTCGCTCACCAAAAACATAATACACACTGCAAGCAAGTTGCTGATGCTGAATGGTTTTATGCAACAGCAGAAAATAAAGCAGTACACTGCCTCCTAGAAAGAAGATGCTGGCAATCGCAAAAAAGGTGAACAATTCCTTGAAATCAATGACTAGAACTTGCAGCAGCAAAGAATTTTTTAAGCTTATCTCATATAAATTACTAGTATTCAAATACTGCAATGCCTCTCTTACTTCCTCCACACTGTTTCCTTGATAAGTTACCTGTTTGATTTGGACATTTTTCACCAGGACATCCGCTAAACCGGTTTCATCCATATACACGGTTGCATCCTTTACCTGCTCGTTTCCTTCCATCATATCCATGCTCGGTAATAAGAAACCGGCAATTTTCACATTCTTACGATACAACATACTGTTAATTGGTGTGGCTTCGATTGTATACGCCTGTACCTGTATTTGTTTACCGATCATCTCATCAGCAAAGCGAATATAGGCATACAATTTTTCCTGATAGCTCATTGTCTCATCGTTTGCATAGCGTTCATAAGGGAACCCCATTTCAATAGCGGTGGCTACATCAAGGACAATTTCATCCTGCGCAATTGGGGTGTAATACACAATCTGCTTTCCATTATAAAAACGTGAAAAGACATCAATCGGCTGAATATCTTGAATGTTTACAAAATGATCTTGATATAATAAGCGTTTGTTACTGGAAGGAAAGCTTTTCATCTTCGATAAAGGATGTTGTTTCAGATAACCGCTTTTTACATACAAGGGATAGCCCAGATGCATTCCTAAAACGCCATTTGCAGTCTTATCCCCATCCTCATCCTCAAAAACCCCGGAAATCCGTAAAGGCAGGCCATACCAAGAAATTGTCATATGCAACAGTTTCTCTGCCGGTATCTCTTGATGAAAGAGCTGATGAGCCGTTTGCAACGAAAGACAAACTTCATCAAAGGTTGTAGGATAATGCCCCTGCAATTTTTTGATTCCGGCTTGCTTGGCAGTATTTGCCTCCACCACAGGCAAGTAATTTTCTAAGGGTATGGCTTCTTTATCGTAAATACCTTCCAGATAGGCATTGGCAAAGGTTGCATTGACCGCTACATAACTACATAGCAGATTGCCCTTCATATGCTTCTGTAAGATTGAAACATCCTTTGATGATAGATTCGTTTTTAAAGCGGGATATAATGTCCCATCGTCCCCTTGGGCTATCTTATGGACGACAAATGAATTCGTCTTATCCTTCTGCAGCATGCCCAACTCAATATTGACGATATCTAAGCTCGTTGTGCTCCATAAGATACAAACAAGGATCAATGACATCAATGTTAAAAATTTTAACGCATGATAAGGCCAGCGATAGCGACGATGTTGCTCCTCAAACATCGCATGCCATCCCTCTTTCTGCATGATTACACCAGGTTGTTGAATATCCTGTATTTTTACTTCTTCATCTGCTTGATTATCACTGATTAAAATACCTTCACGAAATTCTAAGATGCGTTCACTATAGGCATGACAGGCAGGATCACCGACAACGATGACCAGTATGTGTTCACTATAAATTTTTAACAATTGATAAATACTTTGCAGCTCTTCTTTTGAAAATGGCGTACTATCGGGATAAAAAATGATCGAACGATAGGTACGCAAAGCACTTCGGGCAAGCATCGTTTTCACTTTATCTTGAAAGCTGACTTCTTCAATGCTTTTTTCTGCTATGGAAGATAATTGCCAATCTTGCAGCACCTGTTTCACCTTTGTCTTTTCATATGCATATTGTAAAACAATATTTTCTTTCACACTTGCTGATGGTAAGAAAAGGAAATCGCCAAACCAGCTAGTCACACAGCTTGTGCGATACCGGCTTCTTTCCGTCACAGAGAAATTGGTTACTTTTGTTTCATCACACTGTAAAAATCCGGCATCCGCTTGTTTCATACCGGCCAAAAGATAACTGATGGCCTTTTCGGTTTCTTTTTCCTTAGCCGTAATGGCACAAAACCCATGTGCAGGTAATACAAAAGAGACATCTGTTAACAGATACCGCTGTTTGTTTGTCATGGTGATATGGGATACTTTCAGCATGTTCAACACCTCTCTTTATAACTAGCATAATTTGCTTTAGAAAGTCAATGCCTGTAAGAGAATCGTAAGAACAAGCTAAGCTTCTTTCGAAGAAATCTTATGTAATAAATCATCTTCCTTGCGCGCATACGCACTGCCCACCTCATCTGTGAGGAAAGGTTGAATTTCCGGGTCATAATTACATAGTGTATTTAATTTATAAATGCCGCAATGATAAGGATCATCGAGATATTCCTGCGTTTCATCACCAGCCATAAAACGCCAGCCGCTATCCCATTCCTGCTGTGGTTCTTGTCGATACATATAACCGATTCGACAGCCATCTACCAAAATGCGGTCACTGGCAATACAGCCATCTCCGCCTTCCCAATCATGGAGCAATTGTAATATTTCTTCCTTGGACTTCACAAATTTTTTGGGCATCGTCTGATACCAGCCATGTACGCCCCAAGCACCGCCTTCACTCAACAGCTGCTGCAACAATCGCATATGCAGCTGGAATAAGCCATCTGCCTCTTCATCCGTGCCACCATTACGCAAATTAAAATATAAGGCGCCACATAAAGAGCTTAAGGCAAATTCTTGCCAGTTCGCATACCAGGAAGACACCCTGCGGGCAATTGGCAAACAGCGTTTCCAAAAGGCTTCTTCATCAATCAAATGACAGGCATACGCTCTGCGATATAGACCAATGATCTCATTGGCATCCCAAGCATAAAAGCCTTTGTCTTGTGTGAATGGATAAAAAAGCTGCGCATAACTTTGAAAATGCTCAAACATGGTTTTTGCTTCCGGCTGCAGATCTTGAAGATCAAACATCGGCTGTTCTTTCCAAAAAGATAAAAATTGAACATATTCACGGTGTTTTGTAAACAGATGTTCACAGCAGGCCTCCAAGCTTGTCACATCCTTTATGCCATAAAGCTTATCCAGATGGTTTCGCACTTCTTGCGCCTGTTCATCATTACACACATACATCTGTTCATAGCCCATATGCTCTGGGATGCCTGGTGTCTTACGGCAGGTTGAAATACCGCTGAGCAGTAATGTAAATTTTTTTAAAGATATTTCGCCGCCTGAAAGAGCATTGCGACACATCGCAGTGTATGCCTCTTGTATCTGCGGCAATAATGCCTTTGTGTGGCTCCATGTTGTTTCCTTTTGTTTTGTCATATATAATCTCCTGTTTCTTTCTTCTTATTTTACTATAAGAATCGCTTTGTGCATAGTCAATACGGATGACTTTTCCTTAAACATGACAAAGATAAAGAAAACAGCATACTTCCTCTACGATGCTGCTTCTTCTTTGCTTGGATAGCCATATACTTTACGTAATAGATAGACAACAATGCATTGAATGACAAACAAAGCGGCTAAGACCGCCGGCATAAATAAGAAAATACCGGTCAGCTGATATAAGCTAGC
Organism: Longicatena sp.; assembly: GCF_982403165.1. Taxonomy (NCBI): domain Bacteria; kingdom Bacillati; phylum Bacillota; class Erysipelotrichia; order Erysipelotrichales; family Erysipelotrichaceae; genus Longicatena; species Longicatena sp. Next base: position 30,560 of record NZ_CEVYEL010000002.1, on the reverse strand, counting down.
TACCAAAGCGATTTTCGGTGGAACACCGACAAACATATATTGGGTATCCAGCATCAGATTGACAATAAAGGCGATGGAAAACATACAGCAAATAATCAAATAGTTTTTCTTCATATAGCGATATTGTAAAAGCGTAGTATCACTTAATTGAATGAGCGAAAATAAGAGAAAGGCGCCATGTAAGATATAGAAATTGATCGTGCGATAAGATACGATTGGATATAAGCCGGCAATATTCGCAGGATAAATCATGGCTACCCCTCCAGCAACTAAGCCAACTACCCCACTAAAGAAACGCAAGCTATTTTTTTGTGTAAAGACACAGGCAGCATTCATATAAACACAGCAGCTGCAAAGTTCTAAAGGCAAGATCTGAATCCATACCTGTTCATGACAGTTAAGTAAGAGCCATAGCGTATATATGGCCTCTTCGATTAGAAAATATAAAGCCATATAGATCTGAAACTTTCGTTTGTTAGATGTGTTAAGCGTGCTGTAACGATGATACAACGCATAAATAATGATGCCCATGAGGCATAAAAAACACAAGTGCGCAATAGAAAAAGTCTGAAATGGTGCAGCCATTGACTTGATTTCGGTATAATATGTAAAAAAATCCTTCATGTAAATCACCCTGTTTTATTTTAGCATAATTTCTACTGAAAGTTCTTAGGATATCTTAATTAAAGAGAAAACATGTTCCTCGCTCATCATTCACAGAACATGTTTATGCAATTATCTTTGTTATTGAAAGGGTTGTGTTAAAATCGTGTTTACAATAGTTTTTGCATCAATGCCATATTTATGCAAGACATCTTGAGGGGTCCCACTTTCTCCATACACATCGAAAACACCTACCATGCGCAACGCACAGGCATGTGGCTGCTGCGCAAGAACTTCGGCAACGGCACTGCCTAAACCACCGATTATAGAATGCTCTTCTGCCGTTACGATCAGCTGATGATCCTTCGCCAGCGAACATAACAATGCTTTATCAATCGGTTTTATGGTATGCATATCGACAATCGTCGGCACAAATGGTAATTGTTTTGCTGCCTGTAAAGCTTCTTGGACCATGATTCCACTGGCTACGATGGCTACTTTTTCCCCTTTCTGTAGGACATTCCCTTTTCCTATCGTAAACGGCATATTTTCATCATAAACCGTATCAACAGCCATTCGACTTAAGCGAACATAACAAGGACCATCCATCCTCGCTATGGCCTTGATCATCTGGGTGGTCTGCTGTGCATCACAAGGCTGTAAGACACACATTCCGGGAATCGTGCGCATCAATGCCAGATCTTCATTACATTGATGAGTAGCACCATCTTCTCCAACGCTTAATCCGGCATGAGTTGCACATATCTTTACATTCAGATGTGGATATCCGATCGCATTGCGAATCTGTTCATAGGCTCTTCCTGCCGCAAACATCGCAAAGCTGCTGGCAAATGGGATCTTGCCACTGGCTGCCAAGCCGGCTGCCACACCCATCATGTTACTTTCCGCGATGCCCATATCAAAATGACGCTGTGGACATACTTTTTTCGCTTCGCTTGTTTTCGTGCTTCCTGCTAAATCAGCATCTAAAACAACAATGTCAGGATTTTGTTTTACGAGTTGCGCTAACGCTTCACCATACGCCTCACGCGTTGCCTTTTTTACCATTGTGCATCACCTCCTAAGTCCTTGATAGCTTGTTCAAATTGCGTTGCATTTGGTGCTTTGCCATGCCATCCTGCTTCATTTTCCATAAAGGATACCCCTTTCCCTTTAATTGTATCGGCAATGATCACCGTCGGTTTTCCTTTAATCTGACGAGCCTGTGCAAAGGCCGTTTTGATAGCATCCATATCATGCCCATTGATCTGCAGGGCATGACAGCCAAAGGCAATCGCTTTGTCATACAGCGAATCTACTTTCATGACATCATCCACCTTGCCATCAATTTGTAAACCATTGTGATCGATGATGACACATAAATTATCGAATTGATAATGGGCAGCACTCATCAATGCCTCCCATACTTCTCCTTCCTGACATTCCCCATCACCTAACAATGCATATATGCGATGGGTATTGCCATCTAAGCGATTTGCTAGTGCCATCCCTACTGCGGCGGAAATCCCTTGTCCTAAAGATCCCGTAGACATATCTACCCCATCAATATAATTCATATTCGGATGTCCTTGTAAGCGGGTATTGATGCGGCGAAAAGTTGTTAAATCATCCTTTTCCAATAGTCCTTTCTCACACAATAACGCATAAAGCAGTGGTGCCGCATGACCCTTGCTAAAAACCAAACGATCACGTTTTTGACCTTGGGCATTTTCCTTTGTTATATCCATCTCATCAAAAAATAAGACTGTACCAAGATCGGCAGCACTTAAAGAACCGCCGGGATGACCGCTTTGTGCGCTAAAGATCTCCCACAGCACATCCTTACGCACTTGTCGTGCTATCTGCTGTAATTCTTCTTTTTTCATATCCCTTTATCCTAATCAGTAATCGTACAACATCCTGTAGCTCTTACCAATGATCCTTTCTTTCTATTTTGTTAAATCCAGTGAAAATGCTGACATGCCTTTTGAATACCATCCCTTACATTCGTATCCGTTACATAATCTGCTTTTTGTTTGATATCTTCACTGCCATTGCCCATCGCAATGCTACACCATCGTTTGTCAAACATGACAAGATCGTTGGTATCATCGCCAAAGACCACGACATCCTCGATACGACCATGGATACGTTCGATCATATGTTCAATGCCTTTATCCTTTTCATCGTATTGAAACATTAAATAATTGCCCGCAAAGCGCAGATGTCCTAAAGTATTGCACAGTGTTAAACGCTCTTCCTCTTCCTTTGGAATGGAAATATAAATCTTATAAATGGCACTCAGTGCATCATAATCTAACGTTTCATCAATGATGTATTCCGTTGGTTCTAAGCGTTCCCCCATTTGTTCACGAAAACGATTATCTTTGCTGTAGCAACGCAAGGAATCATCTAGCATTAAAAGAAGGCCATAACCTAACGCATCTGCCTGTTTACAAATCGCTTTTGCTTTCGCCAGATCCAAAGGGCGATTTTCCACCAGTTCATGATCAATGACTAGGCCAACACCGCCATTACACACCATATTCGACAAGCCAATCTTTTCCATGAAGCCTCTTGCTTTATAATGAGCACGACCAGTAGCGATGCTGACAAAATGGCCTGCTGCTTCCAGCTTTTTCAACGTTGCTAACGCACTGGGAACAATTTCACCAGTTGCACGGTTCGTTAAGGTTCCATCTATATCAAAGAAAAAATATTTCTTGTGCATCTTTTTTCCTGGTAGTCATGTACATATCAAACATTTCTACCTTTTCCTTTCTAGAGAAAAGATGATTCTCAAAAGAAAATCATCTGTCTACTCTTGTGACTGCAGCTGCGCTAACATCGCATTTGCCATCGTTGTTAAAATGATCCAACAGGAGGTAGCTCCTGCATCCAGATGACCGCGGCTGCGTTCGCCTAAACGAGCAGCTCTGCCGATTTTCGCTACTAAATCCTTTGTGCTTTCTTTACCGGCTTCTGCCCCTTTCGCCATTTCTCTTAAGCACTGTGAAAACTCTGCATCTTGTTTGATAGCTGCTTGATAGGCCTGACAAGCCGGATAAATCGTATCCACTAATGTCTTATCGCCAACCTTAGCTCCAGCCAGATCCATCAAACCCTGTACCGCATTTTCCAATGCTTCTAAAAAAGCTTCTTTCGTGATAGGCTCTGCCTTTTTTAAAACCCGGCTCAGCTTAGAAAACATGGTGCCGTAAATAGGTCCCATACTGCCGCCAATGTCCATGACTAAGGTACGTCCTAAGATTTTTAAAGCTTCCGCAAAAGAATCGCTTGGCTCAATGCGCTCCTTTGCCATCATAAAGCCTTTATTCATATTAATGCCGTGATCTCCATCTCCGGTTGCACCATCAATCTCACTCAAGTAAGATGCTTGTTCATGAATGGCATCGATGACTTGCAAAACGATACCGGCATTTCCTTGATTACGTAAGGTTTCCATAAGTTATCTCCTTGCCAACTGGGTCATACCCATGGTTTCTACTTCCATATCGACACATTCCTTTAATTCCTCATCCAATTCCATGATCGTTAAGGTTACACCATTCATTTCCAAGGACGTAAAGTAATTGCCGACATAAGATTTATAAATACGAATATCCTGTTCCTCTAAGAGCTTGGCGACTTCTTCAAAGAAGATATATTGTTCCATGACCGGCGTTGCCCCTAAACCAGATACCAACACAGCAACTTCACAGCCTGCTTTAAATGGTTTATCTTCAATGACCAAACGGGTCATTTCTTTCGCCATTTCTTTTGCCGTACCAAGTTTTTCAACTTTAATTCCCGGTTCCCCATGATGACCGATACCAAATTCCATCGTTCCTTCTTCAATGGTGAAATTCGGTTTTCCATTCGCCGGTATCGTACATGGACTTAATCCAACACCGACACTACGTGTATGATCAATGGCCTTTTGGGCAGCAGCAATCACTTCATCCAAGCTAGCTCCCATCGCTGCCTTAGCACCGCCAACCTTCCACATGAAGATTTCTCCGGCAACACCGCGACGTTTCGTACGATCTGCTTTATCAGCACTGGCCACATCATCATTGGCAACGACTGTTTTTACGACGATATCATCATCTTCCGCTAATTCCATCGCCATCTTTACATTCATGTTATCACCGGCGTAATTGCCATACAAGCAGGCAACGCCCATGCCTTGATCAACCGCACAGAAAGCATCGTAAAATGATTTTGCCGTAGGAGAAGAGAAAATTTCACCAACGGCCACGGCATCGACCATATTCTTTCCGCAATAGCCGATAAACGCTGGTTTATGCCCACTGCCGCCTCCAGTAACGATACCAACCTTTCGCTTCTTAGTAGCTTCTTTTGAAATGACAACACGAGGATTATTTTCATCAACGCGTATCAGATCATGATGACAGCGCTCAAAACCTTTCAGCATATCTTCAACGACTTCATCACAATTGTTAATGATTCTTTGCATGTTGTTTCCTCCTATCTGTATTGACACTCGATTTCCCTGATCCTATCTACCTTTGCCTTACTTGCCCCACCGGCAAATTCACACTGCAGCCAGCGTTCCATCAACATCAATGCAGATTGGATGGCAATTACTCTGGCTCCCATGCAGAGAACTTGACAGTCATTGCTTTTACGACTGCGTTCTACGGAAAAGACATCATGCCCTACGGCTGCGCGAATGCCTGGTATTTTATTGGCTGTGATCGCCATTCCGATACCGGTTCCACACATCAATATTCCTTTTTCGGCACGCCCTTCGACGATTTCTTTGCACAGCTTTTCTGCCGTGTCCGGGTACAAGGATGGGTTTTTATCATAGACTCCCACATCAATGACATCATACTGTAGTTCTTTTAATCGCTGATGAACTGCCTCTTTCATATCAAAAGCAGCTTCATCACATCCAATCACAATTTTCATTTTCTTCACCTTTTATATCATAATGATCAGATGAGTGGAGCAATTCCACTCATCTCATCGACGAATTCCTTTCGCAAGTCTGTAATACGAAGAACACGTTTTCCCTTTCTTGTTTTCTTCTCAGACAGTAGTTATTATTACAGCTCGGTAATCGCAAAGACTACTTTCACCGGTTTTGCTTCAAAGTTTACCAACTGATAGCTAACACCAGCTGGAATAAAGAAAGTATCTTCCGGTTCCATGACGAAGCTTTCTTCCAGCTCTACCAAATTTACCGTTACCGGTCCATCCACACAATACAAGGCGGCATCTCCTTTATGTGTATCAGGATCAGAGCAGCGAGGCCCATAACCACCGGCCGGCAAGATAAATTCACCAAAATGTCCATAGTCATTGCTGGTGATGAAACGCATTAGCATTGGATGACTGGTTCCATGCACATTGTTTAATTTTTCAAAGTCACGAACGGCATAAACGGCACCGGTTTCTCTAGCTTCTTTTGCATCCACTGGCCAATGTCCGATATCATCGGTACAGCCCTGACGGGAAATATCATGAATCTTATCGCGCATATTTGGTAATGCATCGTTGTTCGGTCCTTTGTAGAACTTTGTTTCTTCATCGGTTGGAATAACTGCCGGTGGAATCTGTTCGCTCCATGCCTTTGGTGTGATGAAGTACAGAATGCGCGCTTTGCGGTCTGAGAAATTATGACAGCAATGCCATGCGCCTTCCGGCATGAACAGACCTTCTCCGGTTTCTAAGTAAGCAAACTGGCCATTGCCGCTGCGCTGTACGACCGGTCCATCCAGGATGTAGTAAGATTCATCACCAGGATGGATATCCAATGGTGCAAATACACCACCAGGTCCTAATTCATAGATACCCAGCATGAAGGTATCGGTTGTAATCATCGTGAACGTATTATCACTGGTAAATGCGTTGTTTGGTGGATACAATGCTGTAGAATAATCCTGTTTACGAATTAGCATTGGTTTTTTATCCTCAGGTTTGAATGGGAAATTTCCCATGATATCAAATAATTTTGCCATAAACTTGTCTTTTCTCCTCTTTTCTTATTCAGCTTCAACTTCTTCGGCAGGAACATCCTTTTTTAATACGACTAATAAAGCAGCCGTAACAATTGCCCCAACTACCGCAGCAATGATGAAGTAGATTGGATTATTCATTGCAAAGGCTACAAACAAACCACCATGTGGAGCCTGAATGGTTAAGCCCAGCATATAAGATACGGTACAACCAACAGCAGAACCAGCCATCAAAGATGGAATTACTTTTACTGGATCACTGGCAGCAAATGGAATTGCAAATTCTGTAATCATACCAGCAGCACCTGCAAGTAAACCAGCTAAAGAGTTTCTTTCAGAGCTTGTAAATTTGCTTTTCTTAACAAGGATAGCGATTGCGATACCTAATGGAGGTGTGATGGAACCAACGAAGTTTGCACCCATGACCATATAGTTTCCAGTATCCATAGCAGCTAAAGCGAATGCATAAGCAACTTTATTACAAGGACCGCCCATATCAAATGCCAACATGCATCCTTGAATGATACCTAACAGCAATAAGTTTCCGGTTCCCAGAGAATTCAGCATATCAGTTAATGCATTGGTAACCGCAGCGATAGGACCACCGATGATGTATACCATGATAAGCCCCATAGCTGTAACGCCTAATAATGGAATGATCAAAGTAGGCAGCAAGCTGCGCAGCGTCATTGGCATAGGGATCTTCTTTAATAATAAGACTAAGTAACCAGCGATGATACCACCGATCAAACCGCCAAGGAAACCAGAAGCCTGATTTAAGCCCCAAGGATCGGTAGCCATCCAACCAGCGATCATACCTGGCGCAATACCTGGCTTATCGGCAATACTATAAGCCGTATAAGCACCCAGGATAGGTACCATCAAGCCAAAGGCTGCTTTTCCTAACCAGAACATTGTAGAAGCGAAGTTGCCCCCTTGCGCAACATCATTTGGAATATTATAGCCCCCCAACAGGAAACCGATGGCAATTAACAAACCGCCAGAAATAACGAATGGAAGCATGTAGGAAACGCCGGTAAGTAGGGCCTCCTGTATCTCTTTTAATTTATCTTTCATGTTTTCTATCTCCTTTTCATTAAGATTATTTCAAAATAATGCTTGGATCTTTGATGACATCATGGGGTGAGAACTTTTTGATCTTATCTTTATATTTATCAAAGCGTTCTGCCTTACTGATGCCGACATCGTTAGCGAATACGATCAAATCAGCAGCTTCAATTTCGTAAGGTTTCAGCTGATTTTCAATGCCCAATGCCCCTTGTGTTTCCACCTTACATTCATGATGGTTTTTCTTGCAGAATTTTTTTAATGCTTCAGCAGCCATGTAAGTATGCGCAATCCCCGTTGCACATGATGTGATAGCTACGATCTTCATCACAAACCCTCCTTTCTTTTTTATGAACAAGCCTTCATCAGTGCCAACATTTCATCATAGCTGTGCACCGAATCCAACTGATCGACAAATTCTTCTTTTGCCAACAAGCCGGCTAAAGTTGCCAATACGCGCATGTATTGATCTGCACTTTGATTCCCTGGAATCGCAAGCATAAAGACATATTTTACATCGCCCTCTTCTCCACAGCTCTGATATAGGAAGGGAGAGGAACAGCGACAAAACGCAATTCCGGATTTAACCACTTCATCACAGCGACCATGAGGAAGACCGATGAGATTTCCCATATACGTAGGTCCCATAGCTTCGCGCTCACGAAGTGCAGTAAGATACGCTTGCTGATTGGTTATAACACCGGCTTCGAAAAACTTTTCACTCAATAGCTGAAACATTTCTTCCTTACTGTTAAAGGGCGTATGATCTAAGATCATCGCTTCCTTTGTCAGCACATTTCCTAACTGAATATCCGCCATATGCGCTTACCCTTCCTATAACGTACAGGTTTTGCCGTTTTTAAATACAGCCAGCACTTCTTTTGCGTATTCCTTCATGAAACGATAAGCTTCTTCATCGGCTTCATGCCAGTATGCATTGCCATCTCTATCTTTCAGATATTCATACATGTGCTTGCTGCAAGCTTTTGCCATATAAGAGTAATAATTTACTTTGGATACCCCTTCATTGATAGCTGCACGTACCTGATCAGCATCAACTCCACTGCCACCATGCATGACCACACGACAATCTTTTGGCATAGCTTCCCGAATGGCTTTTACACGTTCGATATCCAATACTGGTGGTTCGGCATAAATACCATGTGCCGTACCAAAGCATACAGCTAATGCATCAACCCCGGTACGCTGTGCAAATTCAGCAGCCTGTGCAGGATCGGTAAAGGTTTTCTTGATAGTTTCATGTGTCCATCCTCCACCATCACCATGCGTATCATCTTCTGTGGAAGTCATTACTCCTAATTCTGCTTCCACGGTAACACCTAACTTGTGTGCCATTTCCGTAAATACTTTTAAGTTTTCCACGTTCTCTTCAAATGGCTTTGCACTCAAATCATACATGATTGAGCTGAATCCACAGCGCAATGCACGCATAACGAAATTATAATCACTGCCATGATCCAAATGTACACATACCGGAACACTTGCCTGTTTTGCATATTCCACCATTTTAGGTCCGATCAATTCAATAGGAATCAATGGATCATGCACCTGTGCATGGTCAATGATGATTGGTGTCTGCATTTCTTCAGCAGCATCGACAACTGCACGCAATGTTGTCATGTTTGGTGTGTTGATACATCCGATGGCATATCCTCCCGCTTCTGCATCCTTTAAAATTTTCTCTAAATTTACTAACATTTTCTTATCCTCCTAGTTAATTTCATCCGCAATCTTTTGCAGATTTGCCAGTCCCTTCACTGCCAGCTCTTCGCCGGTTTTCGCAAAGCTGCGCCAAATTGCACAATTCTTATTCAATTCTTCAAAGCTTGGATCAAAGCTTTCGATCGTGCATGGTTCACTGTAACCGATCTTTTTTAAGGCGGTAAAAAATTCCTTGAATGGTACCATGCCGGTTCCCGGAATCCCACGATCATTTTCATTTACATGGACATATCCCAGATATTCCTTGCCGCATGTTTCTACCGCTTTGGTAAAGCTTTTCTCCTCACGAATCATATGGAAACAATCCAAATGCACCTTGATGTTTCCGGTGCCAACATCTTTGCAATAGCGAACGCCATCTTCTGCGATGTTAATAAAATGGGTTTCAAAGCGATTCACCGCTTCGACACAAATATTAAGTTGTGGATGTACCTTTAACGCATATTCACCAACTTCTCGCATCGCTTCCACAGAATGCTTCCATTCTTCTTCGGTTCGCGGTTTTCCGCTTAAGCATCCCCAGCCGGCATAATTGACACCGCCAAGAATCGTGCTGCTTAATTCTTTATTGATATCAACCAATTGTTTCATCGCTTCAATACCGCATCTTCTGACTTTTTCATCTTCACTGATCAAGTTGGTAGAAGCATCCAAGGTCGTCGTTGTCACGGCTCTTAAGTGAGTTTTCGCAAGCTCTTCTTTGACCCGTTCCGTGGGGAAGGTTTCAGGATGGGCAATCGCAAAATCAATTACCTCAAATCCCAATTCTTCCGCTTTCTTGATGATCCAAAGATCTTTTTCAGAGAAGTTTTCTGTCCAGATGAAACTATCCACGCCAAATGTGATCTTCATGTTTCATCCTCCTTTCCTGTTTCCTTTGCTGCCTTCATGATACCGTATGGCAAGTACAGAAAGCAAATATCATAAAGCTTCCTTTTGCACGAATGTATGTGCAAAAAGATGCCCTTCTTTTCGCACCGATAAAGCTCCATCCGTGCAATGACTTTTATCCGAATTGCACCGCTTTCCGTGCAAAAAAAGTAAAAAAGAAACTTGCTTTCTTGAGCCATTTCCACTTACTGTGAATTTGTTTCTTTTTCTTTGAAAATGCTTTCTTTTACTCATAAAATTGCTATAATATGTACTGAGGTGATGTGAATGCTAGATATAACAACGGAGAAAATTATCCATATTCTTCTGGAAAAGGACGAACCGATAACATCAAAACAGATCGCCAAAGAGATCAATATGTCCTTAAGCACCGTGAAACACAATATGCGTTATGTCCGTGAATATATCGAATCCTGTGGTGCCGAATTACAGCTACTGCCGCGGAAAGGATTTTTGCTACAGGGGGAAGAAAAGCGTTTGCAGGAATTGGCCAATACAAGTAATGATCCTCGAAACAAAGCCTACTCCTTTGATTTTCGTAAACATTATATTTTAGATATTTTATTTCAGCGAAATTCAAATTATACCGTACAGATTTTTGCAGATGATTTAGCCGTAGGCCGAACGATCATCACAAAAGATCTGGAATTAATAAAAAACTGGTTATCGTATTTTGATTTAAAACTATCGATCATTAAGAATCGCGGGGTCTGTCTGCAGGGGAACGAATTTAATAAACGACAGGCCATTATTTTTGAAAATAATTCCTATTTCAATGAAGAAGAAACACAAACGCCGATGATGGACGGCATCGATTATCGCATTGATGCCCATTTTTATCATTACTTTCTGCACTGCTATCCCAACCAGGATCTAATGATGTTGCAGAAACTATTATTGGATGCTGAAACGACGCTGAAATTTACTTATGATGAAATTTCTTTCACACAACTCTGTGAATATATCGCGCTTAGTCTGATTCGCATCTCGACCGGTAATATCATCGAAGAGGCAAATATCTTAAACCGTGCTAAGATCAGCGATCTGCAATACGAAGCCTCACGCACGCTTATTAATACAGCATTGCCTTTTTACAATAAAGAAAACCTTACAATGGAATATCATTGTTTGGCGGCACAATTCGCTTTGAACGGCGCTTATGACAGGGCCTCCAGCACCATCAAAATGGATTATTATGAAGCCATTGCCGAGCAATTTATCCAAAAGCTGAAATCGATCATCGTCAATAAAAAAATCATCACCAACGATGGTCTGATCAGTGATTTGGGCATGCTGTTTCAAAAGAAGAAACTACAAAAAAGCTATCAGATGATGAATGGCACTTCCTTTATCCGCGATATCAAAAAAGATTTACCTTCCTTGTATGGAATTGTCTTAACAAACATTCAACCAATTGAACAAAAGTTACACATTAAATTCAGTGAAAATGATATTGCCTACATTACGATGCTGTTAAGCAATGCCTTAAAAGATGATTTATTTACCCTGCGTATCATCTTAGTGACGACAAAGGATGAAAACACCTCCCGTTATATCCGTCAAAAAGTATCAAAGAGTCTGTCCTTTCTTAACACAATCTCCACTTTGCATTATGAACAAATCAATCAGATTGATCAGGAATACGACCTCTTAGTCAGTCCTTTGCCGCTTACAGATAAAAGCGAAGAAGAGTATTTATTGATTAGTCCACGCTTCGATAATCAAGATATCTTATTGATTGATGAGCGTTTGAAACAGATCCAAAAGGAAAAACAATCCATTTTAGTATCAAATAATCTGTTCCATGAAAATCTAATTGCTTTACATTATCATGCGAAAACAAAAGATGAAGCCTTAGCATATGGTTCTTCCCTTTTGGAACAGCATCACTATGTAACACCGGAATTCATTACAAACATCAAGGTAAGAGAATCCATCTTACCTACCTCAATCGGGAATGGAGTCAGTATTCCTCATGAATATAAAAAACATGTCAATCAAGGTGCTATCTCTGTCTTAATCTTAGATCATCCAATTATCTGGGCAAAAGATGAAAAGGTTGATTTAGTCTTTACGATGGCTTTAGATTTTACAAAAAACAGTGAGATTGGATCCTTCTTCGCCCATTTTTATGAGTTGATTGAAAACGAAAGTCTGTTAGATCGCATCCGTCAATCCCAAGATGCTAGTGAGGTCATGGAAGTATTAAATGAGATAGGATTAACGGCAGGCCCACCGACTTTACCACAGGAAGAGAACTGAATTTATATCAAAGTTTTACAAACATCAAGCAAAAAAAGGAAGTCTAAACTCTGCCACACACAGAGGATGACTTCCTTTTTTTCTGACTTTCCTTTCACGTATCCATTTTTCTTCTTATGATGCTTCTTTCCTTCTTTGGGCAACTCATTTAGACTAAGAATAAAGAACTTCTGATTCAATGATGCTTTTTCCTAAGTCACTTATGCCCTGCAAGTGTTACATACACGTTATCTATACCCAACAGCGTACCTTAGGCTTTCCCTTTTTAAAGTGTATTTTGATAATCATCTTGCAACAATAAAATCTTACGTGCGACTAATTTACCTGCTAACGACATTGCGGCCATCTTCATCGCCGTATTTTGTAAGGTGATACCTTCTAAACGCAGGCTTCCTTTTCCCTCTTGAATATGTTTAGCTACCGCCATCAATGCGAGTTCCAATTCTTCACAAAATAAATTATACGCTTCTTTTAAACCGGATAAATTTGCCTGATACTCAATCCCCCGCTTTACCTCACTGATGGTTAATACTTGCTTTAACACCGTAATTGCGATGAGATATGCAAGATGCATGCGACTATAACGTTTCTTTTCTGCTTTTGGTATTAATTTCAACTTCACATAATTATTGATCATGGCACTGGTTAAAATCGTTTCCTCTCGTACATCCCCTAACAAAGGGCGTAAATAGGTTTCCAATAAGGTAATCACCTGATCCATATATAAATCAAAGGCCGGTAACTCTTCCCAACGGGGAAGATGAAAGGTAAACAATGTCTCACTCCAGGCCATCAATTCTTTCCGTGTATCCATGTGGCATCACTTCTTTCTTATTTTAGTATACTGGTTTCTTTTCGACCGTCAATGTTTTTTCATAAAAATTCCCAAAGGGATAAAACCAACGAATCTTTGCAACGCTTAGTTATCTGCTATATATAATTTCACATCAAATTGCCACATGCCTGAAACATTCATACGCGTAGCAAGCTCCTCATAATTTTCTTTTTGATAAATTTGATCATACAAAGAGACGGCATCATTTTTCATTAGCAAATACCCTTCATACAACGTTTGTTGTGCATCATAAACCACAATTTTAAGACCATTGTTTCCGTTTTCTTCCATGGTATAAAGGATCTTGTCATGATAGATACAATGAATATTATCACTCAATTCCTGAATAAGTGGAATTTCATCAATCTGATGCAGCTGCTTATCATATACCTTTACAACCTCTCCACCATCGGTTTTTAAGAACGACACAAGCAATTCATCATTTGCCAACGTAATAAATCTTTGTACCATGGCTACCTCAGGCAATTCCATTTCTTTTAATTTCTTACCTGCAAAATCATAAGAAACAAGATAATCGTGATCGTTACGACGGATAAAGCAGGTGAGCTGATGTTCTTGAATGCTCATAAAATAAGGATCTTCTTCACCTATCTTCATCGCTGTAATACGTTTTACTTCCCCTTTTTCATCCACATGATAAATACCGCCGATATCTTCTTTACAGACATAGCCCTGCTTAGATAAATCGCTCATGAGATAGGCTTCACTGATGAAAAAATAGTAATCTTTCTTATTCGCCTGGCGAATTGGCTGATGTGCATAATTGAAAAATATATCGTAAGTGCCTTCGTCTCCCAGCTCATGGATGCTGTACTGATTTTCAGCATCTTTTACATACAGCACCGGTATTTTCTTCTTATCTTTTCGCATGATAGTTAAGGTTTGTTTCATATCATCAGGAAGCGCGATAACATTCATCGTATGCGCTTCATCAATATGATCGATCGTCAGACGATAACGGACTTCCTCTTCTTTTTTAGCAAAGTAACATCCGATTTGCTCCTGATTGCTGTCTGCATCACATAATGCCGCAATGTCTTGCATAGAGGCATCATCTGCCATTGGTTCTGCCAGCACATAGATTTCATTAGGATCACTATTTTCCTTTTGCTTACCGAGATAGGTCGCCTTTGTTTGCTTGCCTTTCCCTTTGACAAGCCATTGTGCATAACCTTCCTGTATCTTAAATTCATAACCTAATGTATCTAAAACGGAACTGTCGCCATGATCCGTTTGAATGTAAAATTGCAAATCATCACGTTGTTGGGATATTCCAAGATACAGCACAAAGAAACAAAGCATGATCATCGGTAACAACAGCAAGGTATATTTTTTCATAGTCCCTTCTCCCTTCTTTTCTGCAGACGATGCTGTATCAGCCAATAGTTGAATATCGCAACACTTCCTGCAATCAACAAAATACCATCCAAAAGATAAGGAATTTGCATAAATTGCAGCACCTGCTCAATCGGTTCTTGCAGCGATGGATGCGTCTGGAGAAAGTCAATAATAGAAGTCGATAAATGACTTAAACGATACCAGCCAAATAGTAGGAAAATGACAGCAAACAGTATCAAAAAATAGATACCATGAGATAGGGGATGTTTCCATGCCTTCGCTAGGGTAACATTAAAGAAAGCAAAGATAACACATAGTAAGAAAAGAAGCAGGAATTGTTCCCATGTTATAGGCAATATCGTATGAAGATAATATGCATGCAGAATGGAGCGAAACAACCCTGCCGAAGTCATTGTTTGTGTAAGTTGTCCTGCCATGATTTGATACGTCGCAAGATAAAGCAGATCAATAATAAAGCAATAGGAAAGCAAGAGAAAAACGATGGCAAAAAGTCTTCCGATCACACTGACATAGGAAGGCGCAGGCAGCAGCTCATAACGAAAAAGACGATGTTGCTTTTGCCGCCATAGCTGTGAAAAAAGCAGGTAACTTAATAAAAGCACTCCCACCAGGATATCAAGCTTCCAAAAAAGAAATTGCTGATAATATACGACATGGAAGGGCAAGAGGGCACCATGATAGGTAAACGCCTGTACAAGATGAGCCAACACGACAAGCACGACTAGCGGAAATACAAAGATCGCATGATGCAGCAATTCTTCTTGCATGATATACGCACATTGGCGCAGCTGTTTACCAATCTGTTTCATCGTCATCCCAGCCTTTCTCATCAAATAAGCGTCCGCTTGGTTCCTGTATATTTTTTTCTTGTATATCTTCATGCTTTGCCATTTCTTCAGTCATAGTTTCTTTTGCCAAAGGTTGGACTAGCAATTGCCCATCTTGCAGATAAAAAATGTTATCCGCCATTGCTTTAGCTTCATGCTCTTCTTTACATCCTAATAGTAAGGTCGGTACATGACCAAGGGTAAGACATTCTTGCCATAAAAATTGCCATTTCTTTAAGGACAAAGAAGATACCACATCATCTAAGATCATCAGCGGACATTGTGTGGCATAAGCGGCAATGATTTCCAGTATTGCTCTTTCATCTCTTTGTAAACGATATATACGTTTCGCAGCATCCAAATGACAAGTGTGCAATAGCTGTTGATAGATTGTTAAAGAAAACGCAGGATAAAATTGCGCCAGAAACTTCCCATATGCAAGTATCGTTTGTTCAATGAAAACACTGCCGTTTCCTGAGGCATAAGCAACATCCATCTTTTGTAACGGTTGCTCTTCCCACAGAATTTGACCACTTTGATACTCTTGTATACCTGCCAGACAAGCCAGCAGCTCTTTTACACCACTTGTGTCATCTCCACAAAAAAGGGTACATGAGGCCGGTGGTATTTCTACATTTAAATCATGGATGATGGTCTTATGATGTCGTTTTACCATCAAATGCGCAATTTTCAGCATAGGATCCCCTCATTTCTAATGTTTTTCATGCATTTATTATAACATGTCATATACGTTTATGTTACTTTATCATTGAAAGAAAAACCGCTAAGATTCCGGTTATATTTCTATTAATCAACGATGGATGAACCAGCGTGCTTATGAAAAGTGTCATATAACATCATGTATTCGCCATCCTCTCTTTATGTTTTAACAATGAAAAAAGAGCCTGGGACAAGGCTCTCATATATCTTTATATACTTCTTTAACTTTATTTAGATCTTTTATATGGAAGAATCCGCTAGTTTAAATTTGCGGGTTGCTGGGGCAACTGCTTTACAAACAACCAAACAGCAGATAGCACCAAGAATTGCTTCCGCAATGCCATTCGTTGTCACAACGCCAAACAAGACGCCAAGCAATGCCTGATAAGCCACACCTGCGACTTGTGCATATTGAGCACCAAAGAACAGATAAATACCACCAAGCACCAATACGGTATTCGTGATAGTACCAGTTAAAGCACCGGCAATGATGCTGACATTATTATTGACCTGCTTTTTCTGTAATTGTTCATATACCAGTCCTGCCAAATAACCTAATAATATTCTAGGCACAAAGGCAATTATCAAACTTGTCCAATTTCCGCTCATTCCTCCAAAGGTGATAAAAGGGGTAAAGACAAAGGATGTCGGTAATGGGCGAAAGGTTGCATTTAACATACTCGTTAAGCCAAAGACAAAGCCTAATTGTGCACCGGCTTTTTTGCCTAAGGTGATACCGGCAATGATGACCGGAATATGCATCGTCGTTGCGCTGATGATGCCCAGCTGGATATAACCCAGCGGTGTCAATACGAGGGCAATTTCAATGGCTAAAAACATTGCCATGAACGCCATGTACTGTGTCTTATGATTTTTCATGTTTTCCTCCTACTTTCGTTCCTTATGGATACGAGTGTTTTTCAGGTATTATCTGTTGTTGTCCCATTTTGTTGACGTCATTGGATCGTCATAAAACATCTTCTTTCAGCAGATAACAAAGATATTATAGGCGTAGTTGTTGTGATTTACAATGCTTATCTTCCAAATTTTGTCATGTAAGCGATTTCGTGAAGCGTGCATACACAATAATTTCTTTGATTCGTATACAG
Source organism: Longicatena sp. (assembly GCF_982403165.1). NCBI lineage: Bacteria > Bacillati > Bacillota > Erysipelotrichia > Erysipelotrichales > Erysipelotrichaceae > Longicatena > Longicatena sp. The sequence continues at coordinate 13,135 of NZ_CEVYEL010000002.1, read as the reverse complement.
TTGCGGTAGAAATCATGGTAAGAATAGCTCTATCAAAAAAGCATAAAAGAAAAATCGTATCAATGACTTTTACATGGATGAGCAGTGCATTTGGATATTCTTATATGATGATCAATAAAAAAAACAGTTTGTATCCTTTGCTTCCATACAAACTGTTGCTTATCTTCTATTCTTTTACGATATCTTTGTGTGCCGGTAACCCATAGGCTCCTTCGGCATGCAAAACAGCATTGCGTATAGATATCGCAATTACCTCAGTTGCTAAGATGCCTACTACATCCGGCATGATTTCCACCTCATTTGTGCTAAGCACAAAAATCGTATCTCCATCACTCATCGTGTGGACTGGATGAATCGCGCGAGCATAACCATTATGCGCAATACCGGCAATTTTGGTACATTGTGCTTTATCCAACTTCGCATTTGTCACCACGCAGGCAATCGTCGTATTGCCATCTTGCAGCTTACGCAAATTCTCCATCTGCGCCAATGCTTCCTCATAGCTCATCATTTTCTGCAGCTCTTTTAGATACACACCGGCCAATTGTTCATTTGTCTGATAATCCACAACATTGCCACAAGCATTGACGGCAGTAACCGCTGCTACCTGCACATCCCCACTCTGGAGTCCATACATACCAATACCACTTTTCATCGCTTTATCAAAGCCTAAAAGCTTACCGACACTGGCACCGGTTCCGGCTCCATGATTTCCCTCTTGAAAAGGAAGCGATTCACTATTCACACACGCTTGATAGCCCATCTGTTTATCCGGTCTAACATGTGCATCTCCTACAGACAAATCAAATAAGGCTGCACCACATACTATAGGCACATGTGCCACCTGCATATCAAAGCCACAGCCTTGTTCCTCTAAATATTGCATAGCACCACTGGCGGCATCTAAGCCAAAAGCACTGCCTCCACTCAACATGACAGCATGAATCTGCTGTACCATATTGATGGGATTTAATAAGTCAGTTTCTCTGGTAGCCGGACCTCCTCCACGCACATCAACACCAGCTGTGGCACCTTCTTTGCATAGGATTACGGTACATCCGGTACCTGCTTTTTCATCCTCTGCCTGTCCAATCTGAATTCCTTTGATATCCGTCATACTGATTTCTTTCATATATGTTTCCTCCTTTTCAATAAGATGTTGGATAAAAAGTTTCGCTTATATTTTTTAATTGATGTTGAAACACTTACTAAAACAGACTATTATTGGATCTGAATTCCTTGGCGAAGCACTTGATGAATTTGAAATTGCTCATCCATGATCATGATATCCGCATCATAACCTACTTCTAAACGTCCCTTTTTCCAGCCATAAAGAGCTGCCGGATGAGCACTTGCCATGGCAATTGCCACTTCCTTTTGACAACCGCAATATGCGCACATATTACGCAGAGCATCACACAAACGTAAAGTACTTCCGGCAATGCGTCCACTTTCTTTCACAATGGCCTTATCTTTATCTACCAAAACATGTTTGCCGGAGAAAAGATATTCGCCTTTGGGAAGCTGCTTGCAAGGATTTGCGTCGCTTATTAAGACAATACGCTCAGCCCCAATCATCTTATAGGTTGCCTGTACGACATCCGGATGCACATGCACGCCATCTACAATCAGCTCACACATAAGCTTGGATAACACCGCTCCGGTGACCACACCGGGAGCACGATGCGCATGCTGACTCATTGCATTATATAAATGAGTAATGCCTTTTGCACCTGCTTTTTCAGCCGCTAGCACATCTTGGGCCGTACCACTGCTATGTCCCAACATCATGACAACACCATGGGCGGTACCATAGCGTATAAGTTCCATAGCATCAGGTAATTCCGGGGCAATTGTCATTGATTTAATTTTTGAAGAAATGCGCAAGTATTCTTTAAATTCCTCCAGCATGGGATCGCGCAGACATTCTTCCTTCATCACGGCTTTTTGCTGGCGATTTAGATAAGGACCTTCCAAGTGAATACCGAAAAAGCCATCCACTTCTTGTTTTTCATAATAGGTAAGTAACTGTTTCATATCCCCATGCGTTTCACAAACTAAGCTCGCTAGAAAGCCGGTAACCCCTTCTTCAGCTTCACATTTAGCAATTTCACTTAAAGACAACCCTTCCATATTATTAAAATCATAACCGCTGATGCCATGAGTATGAGTATCAATAAGTCCCGGACAAATATATTGACCTTTTGCATCCAGCATAATATCATAACTTGGTAAACTTTTGGTATCTGTCGTAATTGATTGTATGCGTCCATCTTCGATGATGAGGGCACCCGGTTGTGTTTTATGAATGCCATCCATGAGTATTCCATTATAAATACAGGTTTTCATCGTGTTCTCCTTTTTTATAAGTTATAGCTGCTTATTTACCCAGCAGTTCTTCTTCTATGCGGCTTAACATGTTGCGTATATAATCTTCATTCATCGTATAATATATTTTTTTCTTCTCTTCACGTATCGTGATAAAATTCGCCGAACTTAAAGCATTCATATGATGCGATACCGTCGCTTTTGACAGCTTTAATTTATCTGCTATTTCTTGTCCATACATTGTGTGCTTCCTTAACTCTTTCAATATCTCAAACTTGCTGTTATCCGATAATATTTTTAATCCCTGTAATAAATCTTCCTTAGCACTTAAATGTTTATCACGATGATATGAATCATCCATTAAAACTCCGATTATGTAAATGCTGCTATCAGCTTCAATCAAAGAACGTTTTAACCAGCCAATGGCATTTAATTCGGCAATGCTGGGAATGATCGTGATATCTTCTTGCCTTTGATCTTGCGTAAAATATGCATCATAACAAAATGTCTGTATCGCAATCGGATGTCCTAAGGCCTGTTCTTTCTTTACGGTAGTCTGCACATAGTCTTGAAATGCCGTAAGAATATCCTGATATTTCTCGATTTCATCCTGCAGGATGCGAATTCCCGGTTCCATAAGTTCCAGTAAATGCAGGAAATGATAACGTACATCTGCGGATACTTCAATCATTCTCCATTTATCATCACTGCTTAGATCTTGACGTTTTCGTAAATAGCCGATAAAATCAAAATCTTCTTCAAAAGCCTCTGGATTTTCCAAAGTAATATCATCGCTGCAACAAATCATCTGAAACGGCCGATGTCCATAGGCATCCATTAGGGATAATGCTTGTTCACGCAACATGGTAAGATCAGTTGTTTTATAATCAATATACGCATAACAGAGATCTTTCGCAATCGAGCATTCATAGCTTTCAAATTGAGAAAAATAAAAATCCTGTTCTTCCTGCGTTATTTTCACGGCCTTGATTACTTTCTTTTGTAATGCCATCGCCGCCTTTATTTTCTTGCGCAGCTGTTTTTCATCAAACAAATGTTTTTTCGAAAGGCTTTCATATAGCGCATCATAGGCTACTACGCCATAGACCTCTTCCTGTTTGCGATAGTTGCGTTCTAAAAAATTCATACATTCATATACCGGATGAAGAGAGGCAACTGTTACCGTAGTCATAATAAAATCATCTCCTGAAATATTTTCTTTTTTTTATTATCTCATAAAAGAAAGGAGAAGTACAAACTTCTCCGTAAACATTTTTCCTAATATTAAGATGCTTCTTGAAAATATGCTGCTTGTGCCGTCCATAATTGTTGATACAATCCATCTTGTTGTAAAAGTTGTGCATGACTTCCACGCTGAATAAGATTCCCATGTTCAAATACAAGGATATCATCACAAAATTGACAGCTGCTCATGCGATGGGAAATATAAATAGCCGATTTATTTTGAATTAATTCATTCAGATGTGTATATATTTCAATTTCGGAAAGCGGATCTAAAGCCGCCGTAGGTTCATCAAGGATGATCCAAGGCCGATCGGCATACAACGCTCTTGCAATGGCAACCTTTTGGGCTTCTCCTCCGGATAACTGAATGCCATTTTCCTGCACACCTAACATCGTATGAATATCGTCAGGTAAGGTTGCCAAACGTTTTGCAAAACCACTGCGATTCAATACATCGCGAATTGCCTCATCCTTCTCATTAGGAGTACAGGTGATATTTTCTTTTAATGTTCCCGCAAATAATGCAAAATCCTGAAAGACGACACCGAATTTATTCTGCAAAGCACTTAATTGTTTTGCTGTTACCGGCTTACCATCAATGCGAATCGTTCCCTCACTAGGCTCATATAAACCACACAACAACTTAATCAGTGTCGTTTTTCCCGCCCCATTCAAACCGACGATTGCCGTTTTTTTATGAGGTTCTAAAGTCAAGCTAACATCATGCAATGCCGGCTGATTACTGCCGGGGTATGCATAAGTCACATGATCAAACGTAATCACAGAATCTTCTTGTAAACTAATTTCATCACTGTCCTCTTTTTGATCTGCCAGCTGTAAGAAGGTATTATAATAAGACATATAATGGAACAACATCATTAAATCGGTATAAATAATAGGAAATGTCGAGATAGCATCATTCAATTTCGTTATTGTACCGGCATAAGTCACAAAATCACCAACTGGTATTGATTTTACATATACCTTTAAAATAACAAACATGTAGAAGAAACCATTCATCATATTTCCCAGGAAAACACTTTCGGAAAAAAGCATGGCAATGCGATGGTTGAAGATCGTAAAATATTTCAAAGAATTCTGTTGGCGCTGTGCCATTTCCTCTAATACGGTATCCTGCATCTGAAACAAGCGGACATCCTTCGCCATCTTCTGATTCAAAGCAACTTCGCTGCTATAATAATTGTTTTCTCGGCTTAACTTGGCATTTTGATCAAAGAACTTCATCCCTGCTTTGGAAAACTCCTTTGATAGATACTTACCAAACAAAGCATAGCCACATAATAACATCAGGAGAACAAGACCTGCCCAAAAAGTATCCATGAACCCTAGAATGCCCTCCTTGTTGGTACCATGGCAACTCAGCAAATAAAGCAATAAGCCAAAAGATATGACTATCGTACAACAAATTTCCAGCAAGGCAGAAAATTGAGCCATCATGACTTGGATACCACCATTCTGCATAAATCCGGCCTTTGCTTTTTCAATTAAATCCAAAGTATCTTTATCCTCTAATTTGTCATAAGAGAGATACATCGCCTTTTCACTGATATTCTTTTCTAACCCAAGCTCTAATTCCTTCACCGCGATATTTAAACGATATTCTAAAACATATTGACCGCCTTCACTTAAAAGCATACAGCATGCGAATAGCAGTACGCTTAGAAATAAAGATTGTGTATCCGTTTTTGCTAGGAAAAGATTGATGAGAATCGAAGTAAACCATAACGGAAGATAGGCAGTAAGGGTTTTTAACAAGGAAGCACTAAAACCATAAAATATAACATACGGACGTTGTTTATGAATCAAGCGCAAGATCGTCCACGCTTCTTGTAGTTGTGCTTTCATGTTTCATCCCTCCTTCCTGATAGTAACTTGCCTGTGCCTCAAACATTCTGGCATATAAGCCATTTTGCTGCAGCAGTGTTTCATGAGTTCCCATTTCTTTCAACTGTCCTTGATCAAATAAAAGGATACGATTCGCAAAACGTGTAGATGCCAAACGATGCGAGATAAAGATCGAAGTACACGCTTTCGCTGCACGTTCATAATTTTCATATAATGCTGCTTCCGCCAAAGCATCCAAAGCCGCACTAGGCTCATCAAGAATTAACAGATTTGCCTTGCGATATAAAGCTCTCGCCATCAATAATTTCTGTTGCTCTCCACCACTAAATAGCACACCATTCTCACTGATTTGATTAGAAATATATGTGTCCTCTTGTAATGGCAGCTGCTCCACTTTCGTTTTTAATTCACAACGCTCTAAACAATCCCAAACTAGATCCATATCAATGGTATCCTTTGTTTTACATGCTACATTTTTCTTAACCGAATACGCCATCGCACAGGAATCTTGGAAGACGGCTGCAATATGGGTAAATAAATCTTCTTTCGCAAACTTTTTAATATCGATTCCATTAATGAGAATACGCCCGGATGTCGGTGTATATAAACCACATAATAATTTTATTAAGGTTGTTTTACCGGCTCCATTACTACCCACGATACCAATCTTTTCTTTTTTATGAACCGTAAAATTGATATCTGTTAACGTATCCTTTTCGGCTTGCGGATAGCGGAAAGACACATGATCAAATACAATTTCCAGATCCTCATCAGGCACGGTCAATGTTGCGCCTTCTTCTTCAATCGGTAAATCCATATACGTATCATAATCAACGATTCCCAAAGCACCGCGTCTTGTTTCATTATAGAAATTCACGATCTTGCTGATCCACCCAGAAAATGCAGCAGCGGCACTTGTATAAAATACAAATACGGATACTGACATCCCATTCACTAATTCATGGAGGAAGAAAGCAAATACAATCAGATTACGGGCAGCTGATAAAAAGGTACTACCCCATTTCGCCCATAAATATTTACGTTCTACTTCCTGTAACACTTCTACACGACACTTTTGAAAATAACGAATCTTAGCAAGCAGCCAATCTTGTAAATGAAAGATACGAATATCCTTTCCATTTCCAGGCAATTTTACTTCATGATGATAATACTGGAGCTGTTGATCTGCCTTCGCATAATCTTGCTTTCGCACATGCTCATAGGCCTGCGCCTTGCTCATAAACCAAATACTTAATAAAGATAATGTGACAACCAAAGCACAAAGCCATAATTGCATGGAACCAAATACAATGGCATATAGAAAAAAGCCGGTAACTGCAATCAATAACTCCATTCCATTTCTGACAAAGTGCTCAAATCCAACGCCACTGTTGTCAATGCCATTTGTCTGTGCCCGATTTAAAAGCTGCCGATACTCCATATCTTCCACCTGCGCATAAGGTACATGCATCGCTTTTTCATATAACCGCAATGTCAGCTTACATTTAATCACATACATCTTAGGATCATAGGTTTGCATCAAATAGTTATGCGCACTATCTAAAACTGCCACTAACAGCGAAATTCCACCTGCATAAACCATAAGTGTCGCAAAAGATTGCTGTGTTTCTATCAAATATAAAAACAGTGACGGTAAGACAACTTGTAGAAACGGAGCTAATACACCGGTTATCCAAATAAAGATGATCATGACGAATAAAGAACGCCGATATTTCGCAATATGCTGCATCGTTTCTTTCGTAGCACGTAGTATCACTTTCATAGAATCTCCCCTTTATTGTTCGTTATATATCGAACTATCTTGACATTATTATAGTTTTACATCGAACATTTGTCAAGGTGATACGTCTATGAATTTTTATCTGCATGATGATATAAAATAAATCTATGGTCATTTCTTGTAAAAGGGACTGAAAACATCTGTCGTTATTTCTACACTTTTCGTTATGTCTGTTTGAAGGAAAGAAATATTATCCAGCTTAAAAAAGGCAGCCTCCTTCATCCATATCTAACCATTCAGAAACAAGAGTATCTATCACTATCAAAGTAGATTCACATACAAAAAGAGTGCTTTGACTTAGCATCAAATACACTCTTCATTATACAGATACTTGAAATTTAAAATCTTTTTATTTTTCGTCTTCTTCCTCTTTCTTATGCTGAGCGATGATACCTTCCGCTAAGTTTGCGGGAACCGGATCATAGCGATTGAATTTCTGTACATATGAGCCTCTGCCCTGCGTCATAGCACGCAACTCGATTGGATATTTCTGTACTTCTGCCAGTGGAACTTGTGCAGAGATTTCTTGATAACCATCAACCATATCCATACCCATGATAGCTCCGCGACGTTTGTTGAAATCACCGATGATCGTTCCGGTAAATTCATCCGGTACACGTACGGTAATATCTACGATAGGCTCTAACAGGATTGGATTTGCCTGTGCCATACCAGCTTTATACGATAAGCGGGCTGCCAGTTTAAATGCCATTTCACTGGAATCGACATCATGATACTTACCATCAAACAGTGTCGCTTTGACATTGACAACCTTGAAGCCAGCCAAAATACCATGCTCCATGCATTCACGTAAGCCAGTTTCAACTGCCGGGAAGTATTGGCGAGGCACTGCTCCACCAAATACCTTTTCTTCAAACACCATTTCTTCAGAATCCGGATTTGGTTCATAATCGACAAAGACATGGCCAAACTGTCCATGACCACCGGACTGTTTCTTATGACGTCCTTCTCCGGTTGCTTTTTTACGAATCGTTTCGCGATAAGGTACCTTTGGTGTTTCTAAGCGTACTTCTACTTTATATTTCGCCTGCAGCTTATTTAAAACAACATCAATATGCTGATCACCAATACCATACAGGATTGTCTGTTTCGTTTCTTTATTGTTTTCCAAACGCAAGGTTGGATCTTCTTCTACCATACGTGCTAACGCATTGCTCATCTTATCCTCATCGTTCTTTGATTTAGGGAAGACAGCCATAGCTAACATTGGTTCTGAGAAAACAATTGGATCAGCCAGATAATGTTTACCTTTTTCACACAGTGTATCATTGGTCTGTGTATATTGCAGTTTTACAACTGCACCGATATCACCAGTAAACAGCTTACCAACAGCCGTTTGATGCTTTCCTTTGACAATGAAGATGGTACTGATCTTCTCTGGTTTTTCTTTGGTCGCATTGTATACAGCAGAATCACTGCTCATCACACCGCTTAATACCTTAATATAGGAAATACGGCCAACAAATGGATCGACAATCGTTTTGAAAACCTGTGCGCATAAGGATTCTTTTTCATTTGTTTCCAGTTCAACCGGTTCTTGTGTTTCAGAATCCGTTACAACGATACTGCCATGTTCACCATAGGTTGGGAAGTATTTTACAATCAGATCCATCAAACGTTCAATACCTACGGTATGGGTAGCACTGCCGCTATATACCGGACGGATTTCGCCATTGCGTACACCTAAGCGTACACCACGCGTCAATTCTGCTTCACTGAATTCTTCACCACTGAAATATTTTTCCATCAATTCATCATCGCTCATGGCGATTGCTTCAGCGATCTGATTCTTATATTCGGCAACGATATCCTTCATATCATCTGGTACCGGCTGCGCTTTTTCAGGATCAGCTAATGGTCCTTCAAAATACCAAGCTTTATCTCTTAAGATGTTGATGGAACCAATCGTCTTACCATTTTCCATGATTGGTACTTCAAATGGGATGACTGCCTTACCGAAAGCATCACGCAAAGCTGCATAGGCAGTATCAAAGGATGCGTTTTCTTCATCTAGTTTATTTACGAAGAAGATGGTTGGAATACCATGCTTCTGCGCTGCTTCCCAAGCACGCTGTGTACCTGGCTGTACGGCATCTTTGGCATCCACGACGATCAAGGCACTGTCGCCTACCGCAATACCTGCCTCAGCACCACGAATGAAGTCAATATAGCCTGGTGTGTCAATAAAGTTGATCTTACAGTCTTTCCATTCAATTGGTACTAAGGATGCATAAACACTTAATCCTCGTTTAATTTCTTCAGGGTCATAATCGATTAAGGAACTTCCTTCGCTGGTAACACCAAAACGATCACTTGCTTTGGTAAAGTACAGCATGCTTTCTAATACAGCAGTTTTACCAACGCCGGTATGTCCAAGAACGACAACGTTGCGAACTTCGCTTGATAAATAGTCTTTCATACCGTCATCCTCCTACTTCAGGATCGGCTTAAGCTGAGCTAAGCAGTCTTCACGAACATAGTGAACAGCTTTATGGCCTTCTTTGTCGATTAAATCTTTATCCGCACCGTTTGCTAATAAGTCTTCTACCAGGCTGACATAGCCACCATATGCAGCACGCATCAGTGCTGTACAACCATTATTGTCACATAAATTAACATCAGCACCTCTGGTAACTAATAAGCGAATTACTTCTTTTTTGAAGGCAACGCATGCTTCCATCAATGCTGTTCTTCCTACTTCATCCTGGGCATTGATATTAGCGCCAGCATCTAATAATACTTCCACACAGCGATCATGACCTAGAAAAGCTGCGCGCATGAGAGCAGTTCTGCCACGATCATCGGCTTTGTTTACATCAGCTCCTGCTTCGATCAGTTTCTTACAAATGGTTTTATTTCCTTTTTTCGATGCGCCCATAATGGCGGTTTTTCCTTTATTATCTTCTAGGTTTACATCAGCGCCATTGTCTAGCAGCACACGGACAATGTCCTTATAATCACGTTTTGATGCACGCATCAGTGCAGTTCTGCCATCACCGTTTTGATAGTTGATGTCTGCACCTTTTTTAATTTCTGCACATACGGTTGCGAAGTCACCGTTTGCACATGCATCCCAAAATGCTTTGTTGAATTTCTGATCCATTTTAAGTTCCTCCTTTTATTCTATGGAATCGTAAGTGAATAAAAAAACGGACATAAAGCACGATTACTTTACATCCATTTTATGCCATGTTGAAACATACCTGCTTGCTACAGGTACGTCCTTGAGCGCTTTGTCTACACCTTGTTCTCTAACCATGTGACTCACGCTCCTTCCTTCACTTCTAGTATAGTTATATTGTATACGATTTTATGTTTTTTGCAAGCGATTTCATTAAGGTTTTTGTCTTTTTTTACATGTTGAAAATTCTTTCATTTTCCCTTATGCCAATCTTTCCAGTTATCTGCCGAATTTGCCATTTTGCTATCTTTTTATTGACAGAATTGCTATAGTTTCGACATATGCGAATGAAGATGGAAGGATATGATGCAATAAGTAAAGAAAGATGATACAGGAGGATAATGAAAAGTTTAATGCTAACAAAACCAAATATAATTTTTACAGGATTCTGTGTATTCTCTTTTCTGATATCGCATGTTATCTTTCATAATGATTTTTTATGTTACGCAAAACTTCTGGTATTTCATCAAAATCATCCACCCAAATAACGTTAATTCCCAAACTATTGAAATAATCATTCCGATTATGTAAATGAAAATTCTCATATAACTGATACGATCTTTGACCTTTTTCAATTGAAGGTGGTAACTGAATATTTTCTTTTTTCATGATGGCAAAATGTCTGGTAGCTGATTTACTATGGACGATATCCAATAATCTTCGCATATTAGGATCAGACAATGAACATCCGATAAATAAACATATATTCTCACGCAGCGCATTGACTTGTTTCATATTCGACCAATTGAAGGGATCATTGTATACCTTGTGATATTCCTCCTCAGAGAAAATGATATCATCCAAATCTATTTCATCAGGTGACATATCTTCTAGAATATCTCAATTTACTTTCACAGTAGGTTGATTTTCCACATTTTTAGTTCTTTATGAAAAGCAGAAAATCTAGGATAAGCGATTTGGTTGCCTTGCGGACTTGGAAGCGACTTATAAATAACAAAATAGTTATGATATTTTAAGAGATTATACTGTTTTTACATCAAATTAGATATACATATTAAGTTATTTATTTAACTAATGAAAGTATAAAGAATAATTATTTTTTGATAGATTAAATAGTATTTGAAAAATTCAACTTAAGAATCTTGCTGCATATCCTTATATACATAATTTAAATATCCTTCTTCAACAGAATTTAAATTTTTATTAGGGTTAACTTTTCTTATTATATCATTGACCTTCAAACAATATTTAAAATAATTTTTATATAATTCAGTAGAGTTTTTAGACTTTGACATTGATACCATAACGGAGCATTCCTTGAGAAAATTTTTTTCTAGAAAGCAAAGAAAATTTTTATGTTCAAATCTTTCGGCAGTATATAATATCTGATTTTTTGTAGATTTAGTTTCAGGTATATATGGTGGATCACAATAGATAAAGCATTGATCAATATCTTTAGCTTGTTTTATATCTAATAAAAATTTTTGATAATCCTCACAATAAAAATTAACTTTTTGGATCTCCATTGATAATTTAAGGAAAAATTCTTTATCAAAATATAATTTATATTTTTTTCCAAATGGTACATTAAATTTTTTATGTGAATTTATTCTATAAACTCCATTATATCCTGTCTTCATTAGAAACCAAAATATAGCACTTCTTGTTATAGGCGATATTCTATTTTCATTAAATTGCTTTCTCTTATCATAAAAGAATAATGCTTTAGATTCATTGCTTAATAATTTATTATAATCAAAAACCATGTGTTCAATTTTATTGCATAATTTATCAAAATTACTTTTTAAATCAAGAAAAAAATTCACAATGTTTTCATTAACATCATTAACATAATATTCGTCATATAAATTATAAATTAAAGTGTTAATTAGCACGATTCCAGAACCAAGAAAGGGTTCTACATAAATTTTTTTATCTTGATCAAACATTACAAGCATCTCGTTTAATAATTTTTTTTTAGATCCAGCCCATCTTAGAGGACTGCCATATACTTTATCTAACACAATATATCCCATCCTTCATAAACTTTAAGAATAAACTTTATTAGTTTCTTTTAAAAGATTTTTTAGCCAAATATAAACACTTTTTACAAATTCGAATTTCTCAAGAGTGATTGTTGATGAATGTTCAATTTTATTAGAGATAATGTGTAAATCAATTAGCCATTGAGTAGTTTCCTTTTTGTTTCCCTTTTTATCTATTGGGAATATAAATTTTTTATCAAAAACTTCAGTCCAATTTGTGCCATATATTAAAATAGCCTGTAAATCCTTAAAGTTGATAAAATCCCAAACCCCTCTATATTGACTTTTAGGTTTATTATAATTATAATTTGTAACCTTATTGGTCAAATTTAATACTACCTCTTTAGGAGCATAAGCCTCAATATTATCTTCGCCAAATGAGACATCTAATCTATTTTTAACATCTCTTTTCAAATCATGTAAAATAGAATCTATAAGTAGTAGAGCCTCTTTGGTATTTTCTTTATTTCTATCACCCCAATATTTTTCAAGACCATCCGGATTGAATGAACCATAGTGTTTATTAATTTCTCTTTCAAAAGTTCTACACATTTTAATTGGACCACCAGCGCCATATGAACTGCTTAACTCTATTTTGTCTTGTTCAGACGCGTTTAGCCAGTACTCTACTATTATTTTTAAATAGTTTTTTATTTCATAATATATTTTTTTAGGATTGTCTGACAA
>NZ_CEVYEL010000001.1:0-101532 GCF_982403165.1 Longicatena sp. | reverse complement strand
GGAAAACACAGGTTATTTCTTAATATCCTTTTGTTTGGGAAACTCCGGTTTCCCACTTGGACACAGCTCTGTCTGTAATGCTTAGTCTTTCTGCGAGTTGCGCTTGTGTTAATTTTTTCTCTTTGCGGCATCTCGCAATAAACTTACCTGTTTTTATTTGATCCATTGAGCGTTCTCCTTTCACCATTACAATACACGTGTTTTCTATTTTATAACACGAACTATTGGTTGAGTATGCTAAATTCAACTGTTGGTTTGGTGATTATAATACATTTACTAATAAATTCATTGGACAATCTAGCAATTTTACTTATCTGTTTGATTTCCATCAGACATCAACAGTTTTTTTGCTGCTAGGACAAGACATATAGTTTCATTCCTTTTTATCTTTAAAACAAAGTCTAACAATATAATTATATGCGGGCAATCGATGAAAAGCAATAAACAGAACATATGTTAAATTTTAAGACTGTAATCTTTTCTTAAGGTTCTTACATGGAAATGATTTTAACAGAAAAAAGGCACTACTCTTGAACAGAAGAAAAGCAACTTTGGTAGGTTTGTTGCTGTTATGGAAAGTATGTGGGTAACATGGAATTCATGCTACGCATAATTTATAAAGAGCAGATGTCCAGACGTAAAATTATATGGTTAACGTTTTTCAGAAAGTGGATATTGTTTTAAACAGCGTTGAAGGACCCATTTCTATACAAAATTTAAAGACACTGAGAAACTGAAGAATATGGCATAACCTTAGTAGGGGATGATACCACCTAATACGGAGAACTCATCAAATATGTTGAAAGACTTCCATAAGATGTGGTATGCAAGACATGAGATATAAAAAATTATTCATGATGTGGAGAATTGCGGTTAGAAGATATACTTCTATGTAGTCAAAAACCCTTTAGTTATAGGCTTTTTTAACACTTTATAAAAAAAACAAAAAAATTTTATTTTTTTAAAAAAAGTTGTTGACACATTAGATATCCCATGGTATTATATATGGGCATTCGATGGAAACGGGCCTGTAGCTCAGGTGGTTAGAGCGCACCCCTGATAAGGGTGAGGTCGTTGGTTCAAGTCCATTCAGGCCCACCATCGAATTTAAATATACATGGGGTTTTAGCTCAGCTGGGAGAGCACCTGCCTTGCACGCAGGGGGTCATCGGTTCGATCCCGATAAGCTCCACCAATAAACACATTCGATTCCGAAGTATCGGGATCTTTTTTTTGCATTAATCTTAAAAGGTATAAACTTGGCAAGGCAGTTGCCAAACAAGAAGGTATGAATCATTTGCATAAAGAAATCTAATAAACACATTCGATTCCGAAGTATCGGGATCTTTATTGCATTAATCTTAGAAGGTATAAACTTGGCAAGGCAATTGCTAAACAAGAAAGTATAGATTTTTTTCATAAACGTATGCTGTACCACCTGAATGTGCAAAGATTTGCTTAAGGTAGTTGCAATCTTATAAAAATAGTGTACTATTACAAAAGGTGATAAAAAATGAAATATATCAATGGAAAAGAATTACTCATGTTTCTAGAACCTCCGATTACAAGACTATCCGTATTTGAGGCAGAAACTGTCGATGCAGCGCTCATCATGTGTGCGGAAGCATTCAAAAAATTAGAAACCGAATTTCAGGTGACAATTGACTTTGCGACCTTCAAATACCAACTGTTAAAAACGATGGGAGAATTTTTACGTGCCTGTCGTGAAAACGAACATGAATGTTTACAGCAGCCAAGAGCACACATTGCCCAAGAACGCTATGAAGCTTTAGCAATTGATATAGCGCAATGGCCTAAGCACTTACAAAAAAATAATGCAGAAAACTTCTTTATCATAGAATATTGTTTGTGTTATGCCAATATTTTAAGCCGCTATCTTATGGACAGTGGTTTACCAAAAGAATTTAGCTGTCGCTTAGCCAATGATGCGGCAATCAAACTGGCACAGTGGTGTGATGAGAATTGTGTCAAGAAGTGTGCATATGAATGTATACGACGCAGCTCTTCAAACGGATATTGTACCTTATGCAGCTTTATGATCCAACCAATGGCTTGCCCTAAGAAACAGGAAATTCCATATGCTCGCTTACAGTTGGAAGAGGATGATTTACAATGCATGCGTCCAGAAAATTTAACGTTAGGATCCTGAATTAGGATCTTTTTTTATTACATTAGGAAGTATACGGTAAGGGAAAGAATGCGAGAATGGAAAGGGGTCAAACTTGTCAAGCCAGATAAAAGCAGTTTATCGGAATGGTTATTTTTTAAGATTTCTTTTGTATTTCAAAATTGACAAATACACAAAAATGACATACGCTAAAATTATATAAACAAGACAGAGGGAAAGCGATTATGAAAAAAACAACAGAAATTTTACAAGAAGTGAATAAGGTCATGATTGGAAAAAAACAAGAAGTCGAAAAAGTTATGATGGTGATTTTAGCTAAGGGACATATTCTTTTGGAAGATATTCCCGGTGTCGGAAAGACAACATTGGCGATGGCATTTGCCAAAGCTATGCAGCTTAACAGCAAGCGTATGCAATTTACCGTGGATGTTTTGCCAAGCGATGTGGTTGGCTATAGTGTAATTGATCCATCTAGTGGAGAAGTTCGTCTGCATGAGGGCGCTGTTTTTTGCAACATCTTTTTAGCTGATGAAATTAATCGAACGTCAAGTAAGACACAGGCGGCCTTACTAGAAGTCATGGAAGAAAAACAAATTACCATAGATGGATATACACAAACGGCGCCACAGCCATTCATGGTCATCGCTACACAAAACCCATACGGTTCTGCCGGTACACAGCTTTTACCAGAAAGCCAGTTGGATCGTTTCATGATACGTATGAGCATCGGCTATCCAAGTGCACAGGATGAGGTTGAAATGTTAAAGCGAAAACAGGCTAAAAAGCAATATCAGATACAACCAGTTGCCAGTGTAGAGGATGTCATCGAAATGCAAAACGCATGCGATGCCATCTTTGTACATGAGGATATTTATCAATATATCGTTGATCTGGTGAATGCTACTCGTCATCATGAGCGAATTTATCAAGGGGCAAGTCCACGTGCCAGTATTGCCTTAACGGCTATGGCCAAAGCACATGCCTATTTAGCCGATCGTGATTATGTCATACCGGAAGATGTCACTCAAGTCTTCCACGATGTTCTTGCACATCGTATAGTAATGAAAAACGATATTGTTAAGGATCATCGCACGACTGCTGCTGTTTTACAAAACCTTTTAGATGAGATTGAAAAACCGCAGCTGAGGAAAGCATAATGCTTCGCGCCTGGTGCCGCTATCTGCTTTTGTTGGCAGTGTGTGCACTGCTCTACATCTTTTTAGGCGGCTATTTATTTCTGATAATTTTGACAGGTGTTATTGCGCTGCCCTTGATTAGTTTATTTGCCATGCTGATTTCATCAAATCATTTACAAGTAGACTTTCAACGCCGTAAAGAGGGCAGTTACTTTTATTGCGCCAGTGGGAAATGGTTCCCGCTTGCTCAACTCAAAATCAACATCCAACAAGAGAATATCTTTTTGGATGAGCAAACCCAAGATAATCTGACCTTATTTACAAGTGATACCATCGTGTATGTTCCTATGATTGCCCATGAGGCAACGATGGGAAAAATTCGCTTATGCTTTGATGGTTTTGTACTACAGGATATGCTAGGATTATTTCAACGCCATTACCACAGCCATCAAAAGCGTACTTATTATTTATATCCTCATGCAACTGGGGCCACTATATCATCACAAATTCATGATATCTTACAAGATCAGGAACATGTATATGAAGGTCATATCCAACACGGTGGCATCTTAGAAGATACACATGAAGTGAAAGAATACCAGCCTGGTGATGATTTGCGCCATATTCATCATAAATTAAGCTACAAATTAGCGAAGACAATGATACGTACTTTTGCCTCTTACCAACAGGAACAACTGCTTGTATATTTAGATTTGCATGGAAGTGTTGAGGAATGCGAGCAGGTTTTGGGACACTTTTATGCCTGTGCTATAGAATGGATACAGCGTTCTATGAGTGCCATTGTCTGTTGGAATTCTAAAGATGGCAATTTGGAACAGGAGGTCTATGATAAAGCGAGCTTAAAACGTTGTTTACAGGCAATTCTCGCACATCCCAAAGCGGAAGAAGAGGACAATGTTCTTTACCGTTCACAGCTGGGGACACACGTATGCATACGCTCTAGCGGGATAGAAACATCTATGGATGAGAAAGGAAGTGATGTGCATGCATAAGACATTCTCACTTACCGATCGCTTTCTTTTCGTCTTAACAAGTTATCTTCCTTTCCTTATCTTCCTATGGGTTTTTCAAATGCTGAATGGTGTCGTACTATGTACGACCTTTATCGCAACACTGCTTTTTCTATTCTTACAAACGACAAAACTGAAAAAATGGGTAATACCTATTTATGGTGCTTTGATAATGCTTTTACTTTTAAGTCTGATCATTAACTTTCGTGATACCATTAATGCCATATATAATCAAATCACATCTGTGTATGCTCATTCTTCCAACTATACGTTTCAAGTTTATGAAGTGACACTATCACAACAAGAGCTTCCTTTCTTATTTTCACGAGTTTGGATAGCGTTGTATCTGATGATCATGTTACTGGAATACCTTTTTATCATTCGCTGGAAACGTCATTTCCCAGCCTTTGCCATCAGCTTTCTGCTATATTTTCCAACGATGCTGTATAGTGTCAAACAGCCATGGCTGCTTACCTGTTTGCTTTTGATGGATTGGTTTACTTTATTGTTTCTTTCTTATATCAGAAGACATAGTACACGTTCATGGCATTATGGCAAGCTGTTTGGCTATGTTTTGCTTTGCTTCTCTCTTATATTTGGTACGCTTTTTATCCTATTACCAGAAAAGGAGTATGAAGTCTCTTCCACTAGCAGTCATATGCGTCAAAAACTGTTACAGACAATTGAGCAGTTCACTTATAATTTGCGTTATGGCTCAGAAAGCATAGGTGAAATTGACTTAGGAAGAGCGGGGAATCGTTCTTATACTGGTGCTATCCAAATGGAACTTACTTATCCTAAGGCATCTCGCTTATATTTAAAAACCTATAGCGGTGCTATTTATGATGGACATACATGGAAATCCCTTGCGCATAAACAATATCGTCAATATCCCAATATTGATTGGACAACAATTCGTTTTTGGATGAATCAGGCGGCATTACCGAAAAATATTCATGCGAATCCATTGATGATCAAAGATATGCGCGCCAATACACAATATGCCATTGTGCCATATTATCTTAAGCACATCAATCAGGATATGAATATTTATTATGATGGCTATGCAGCATGGAGCAATTCAACAAAGGATGCTGTTACTTATGAAATCTGGGATGATGAACAAAAAATATTGCATGTACCACAGGGAACATCCTATAAGGAATATGTGGATTTTATTAAGGAGCAGTATTTACAGCTACCTAAAGATATAAAAGAAAAATTTAATACGGTAGAAGACTTACAAGATAACTTCCATCGTTTTGCGTCTACGGAAGAAATTATTGACTATGTAAAAGGCTATTTGTATGCTCATACCCGCTATACACTTTATCCGGGATCGCCTGACCTTTCCAAGGATTTTGTTTCCTATTTCTTATGGGAAAATCAGGAAGGGTATTGTGTTCATTATGCATCCTCTGCTGTATTGTTATTACGCTATTATGGCGTCCCAGCCCGTTATGTAGAAGGGTATCGTGTGGATAGCAATGCTTATGATCATGAAGGACATGCACAGGTCAAAGATTCTGATGCACATGCCTGGGTGGAAATTTTTGATGAAACCTATGGATGGATGCCTGTGGAAGTAACGCCGGCAGCAGATAACGATTCTACCATACAAAAAAGCGAACAGCCTCTCACGCAAACAACGCCATCAGAAATTACCCCCGGTCTTGAAAATAAGGAAGAGCCGAAACCAATCCAACAGCCTACGCAACACTTAATGGAAGAAAATGGCACGACAACAACGTCTGCCTCTTCCTCGCTGCCTTCTTTCTTGTTACCAGTTCTCGTTGTGCTTATCTTACCCTTATTCATTTATGCACAGGCAAGCCTAAGAAGAAAGTATCGCCGGAAACAGTTGGAAAGCATGAAACAACGACAAAAGCTGTTAACGCTTTATGGCTGGTTAGAAGATTTATTCCCATATGGAGCGAAGATTGATCAAGAAACATTACAACTTGTGGAAAAAGCACGCTTTTCGCAGCATGAGATTACGAAAGAGGATGTACAACAACTGCAATCGCAATGGCAAACGCAGCGAGCTCATGTTCTTACAACATTGTCATGGCAAAAGAAGCTTCGCTTTTGGATATGGGATGCGCTATAAAACAACATAACAATCATTTTGAAAAGGAATATGCACCTTGCTAGGATATTCCTTTTTTTCATTCACAATAAAAAAACAGCGATTGAAATGTCTTTCCATTGAATAACAAATGAAAATTCACTTCAAAAGCTGCTTTTAACAAAGTTTTGCTTGGGCTTTTGCTTCAAACTTTTCTTTCATCACCACAAAACGTTCATGGCTTGCTTTACCGATGATATCCTTTTCATCTTGGGCGATGATCGAAAAGGTGACTTTCTTACGATCAACCGCGATAATTTCAGCGCTTATCCGAACCTTCATACCTGCTGGTGTGGCAGCATCGTGTGTCGTATGCATCAAGACACCAACACTGGTTTCTCCTTCTTCTAAGAAAGGCTGTAGACATTGCACTGCCGCATGCTCCATCGCCGCAATCATCATTGGTGTTGCATATACAGAAACAATGCCGCTGCCCACATTGCAAGCAAGCTTAGCTTCATCTACGATTACTTCTTCTTGACACTTTGCATGTAATTGAACTTCTTTCATCTTTTATCTCCTCTTACGACAGGTTTCCTGCCCATTTTTGCAGCATTATTATAGCATAATCTTCTTTTTCATATCCATACTAGAATTGAAAAAGGAGGAAATCTTGCATGTATTTGTATGATAATCAATTACCTATGGAAATAAACAATATTACCCCAGATCCTAAGCTTTATGAATATATGGATCATGAATGTGGCGGATGTGAAAAAGGCTTACAACTTGCTATATTATATTTGCGTCAAAGCTTCATGATACACAATCCCACATTTCATGAATTATTTCGCCGTATTGCTGCCCGTCGCTTAAGTGATATGGAAGTTTTAGCCGAGCTATTGCACCATCTGCATGGGGAAGATGATCGCTATTATGATGAATCCAATGACGATACCCCGGTCTTTGCATTTATTCCACCCTGTGATCAGCCAACGCATAAGGAAATAAAACAACATCATGTAAATAATGATCTAAGCGCTGCCTTACTATGTGATATCGAAGAAGAACAAGCCTATCAAACATATTATGAACAAGTATTAACCAAAACAAAGGATGAAGAGACAAAAAAGGTCTTGACATATTTATCTGAGAGCAGTGCCCATGTATTGCAGCATTTAAGAACAACACTGGACATTTTAACTACACATGACGAATTAAAAGACTTTGGAGAAGGGGATATGCATAATGCATGGGATTTAGATACGTCCAATTATTTTGATAAACCGAATCCATATTTCTTCAATCCAAACGACAAATTGAATAGCTGATAGAAGAACGGTCACATTTGTAAGAGATGCGACCCTTTTTTTCATGTATAATAAATACAGGTGATGCATATGCATGAGAAAAAGGATACAACAAGATATCAGAAGAAGATAAAAACGCAGCTGCGCTTATTTACTTGGCTTTTTCTATTGTTTTACATATGCTATGCCGTTTTACAAGTCATGCTATTGAAAGAACTATTTCCAATTCGCTTCCAAGAGCCACAGAAAAGATACATGATACGTTTACTCATGGAAGGGATATTATGGCTGTTTATCGTCAGGTCATTGCAAAAGGGTAGAAAGATTGCGCGCCTACTGTTCACCCTATGTGCGATCCTCTCTCTGTATTTTCTATCGGCACTGCCTGCTTTTTATCAGCTCAGCCTGTCTGGCTGGGAAGCTACGACGTTGCGGATCTTATTCACCTTATTGATGATCAGTAAGTACCTCATCACCTTTTGTTGCGTCTGCTATCTCTATCGCGATCCACATATTGTCAGTATATGGAAAAAAGCAGATAGAAGGATGGCAATAACGCAGCCAGAAGAGGAGGAAGAAAGACAAGAAGATGAAGTCTTAAACCAAGTGTTACAAGAAGTATCTCTGGTCCATATGGAAGAGGATAATCGTCTTTTTATAAGAGCACAGCATTTTTTACATCGCTATACGTTTTATCTTGTCATGATTTTATTGGGGACGTTGATAGGCTTCTTACTGTTTTTATTCATCATGCAACTAAGTTTTCCTACGGACATAGATGGGTTACAATATGTGCAGCGGTTTTTCCTGTTAGCTATTCTTTTTACGTCGTTGCTATGGTCTTTTGCAGGTGTTGCCATGTTCATGTACAGTTCTTCCTGTCGCATTCTAATCATGCTTGCATGGCTTTGTGAAAGTATCCATCTGCTGCAAGAACTCCCTCAAGTATGGCAGACTTTTCAAAGTCAACAGTATCAACTGCCTTCCATACTTTGCATTATCGTGTTGGAGTTATTGCGTTATGGATTATTGTTAAAGCTTACGATAGCGCTATATCAAAACCCATTCTTGCAATTATATTGGAAACGTAAAACAGCAATTAAAAAAGCCCAAAGAAACAAGGATAGTCGTTATAGCTGAGAAACAATAAAATCAGGTTTTCGTTTCAGAGGGAAAATGCTATACTTAAAGTGATAAGTAGGAGGATGTTCTTATGAAAATGAACAAATATATCGATCACACTTTATTGAAAGCGGATGCTACACAGGATAAGATCCAGGTATTGTGTGAAGAGGCTAAGAAATATGATTTTGCGAGTGTTTGTGTAAATACGTATTGGGTAGCTTATTGTGCGAAACTATTAAACGATAGTGATGTTAAGGTTTGTACGGTCGTAGGTTTCCCACTAGGCGCAATGAGTACGAAAGCAAAAGCTTTTGAAACAAGCAATGCCATTGCCGATGGGGCAGAAGAAATTGATATGGTAATGAATATCGGTGAAATGAAGGCACATCATTATGATGCTGTTCGTGATGATGTGGCTGCTGTTGTTAAAGCGGCAGATGGACACTGTGTCAAGGTAATTTTGGAAACATGCCTATTAAGTGAGGAAGAAATTGTGAAGGCTTGCCAGCTTTGTGTAGAAGCAGGGGCAACCTTTGTGAAAACATCCACTGGTTTTTCTACAAGAGGTGCAACACCAGAAGATGTGAAGCTGATGAAGGATACCGTAAAAGATAACTGTAAAGTTAAAGCAGCTGGCGGTGTACGTTGTCGTGCAGATATGGATGAGATGATTGCAGCAGGTGCTGATCGTATCGGAACCAGTGCCGGAGTTCAATTGATGCAAAATGAAGCAAGTGAAGGAGGCTATTAAGCCTCTTTTTCATAGCGCAATGAAAGAATTCTTATCTGCTAGAAAAGCAATCGATAGAACACGCTAAAAGTTTTTATGATAGCACAAAACGGAATTCATAAAAAATTAAGTAAGATTGGAAAAAAGATGGAAGTAAAAAAACACTTGCAAGGAAGCATTCCACATGAAGCTTTTTCTGCTATTTTTGCTAAAAAAGATATTGTCAAAAAACTAACTTTATGATATTATAATTAAGCACTTGATAAGTGCCTTAATAGCTCAGTTGGTAGAGCATCCGGCTGTTAACCGGCAGGTCACAGGTTCAAGTCCTGTTTAAGGCGCCATTAAAAAAGATAACCTCACAAATGTGAGGTTTTTTTGTTATGTTTGCGATATCCTAAGTAAGTGCTTTTTAATAAGTTGCTGTTAAACTATTTAAATGGTTTCTACCAAATAACCATTAAATTGAAAGAGGCTTCTTTAGCATTATAAGGCAACTCAATAAATAGCCTCTTTTAAACGACATTTTAAATAGTATTATCGAGAACCCTTGATTAATCAGTACTTCGAAATTACTTGAAGGAATATAAAAATGTGTCACAATGCCTTTACAGGACGAATGACACATTTTCTTACATAGATGAAGTTTTTTGCTGCCTTTATAATCCAAATGATTTAGGATAAACGGGAATATCTAGCATTCTGCCTATTTCCATAGCCCACTCACGAAATCCATAGATCACACTGGTGATGATATGCTCATGACGGATAAATTTAAGATCTTCTTCAGCACAACATGCATCCCAATCGATCATATTCTGTAAACAGCTTAAAGCGTAACCTTCTTCAACAAGATCTTGTTTGTTCATGGCACACATAAATGGGCGATCTTTTAGAATGCCGGCATTGTATAAAAGTAAAGGAGCAATGGAAATAGCCCCAATGACTTTTTTCTGTTGATCAAATATGCGCAATTTTTCTTTAAGAAGTTCATTCTTTAATATAGTAGGGTTCTCTTCCATAAATCCCGACAACAAGATGCCATCATAATCATCAACATCCAATTCATCAAGGGTATGTTCACATTGCAATACTATGCCTTCTTCACTGCGATATGCTTTCTTTTCAACACCAAAATAAGTAACGGGGATGTCAGCCATACGAAGCATTTCTAAAGCTACGGTGATTTCACACAGGCAATATCCCTCATATAAGATAACTGCAATTTGTTTCATAACGTCATTCCTCTTCTTTCTTAGTACAATAAAGCACAATGGATGAATTACGTTTTTCTTTTGATTTTATGCTCACTTAACCATGACAAAAAATAAAAGCTAGAGAAAAATTATCGATATTTCTTTACATACATGTGCGCATACAAAAAGCAAATCATCCATTGAAAAAAACATTCGTTTTCTACAATAGATTATTTGCTCATGTTCATCACCACGCCATTTCTTATTGCTTTTATTGTAGCCTGTGTTTGGATGTCTGTCAATAAAAAGGGAAACCATAGTGATGCAACATCTTACTTTTCCAAAGACTTCGCATATGCTACAATATTTTGTAAGTATAAAAAAAGAAAAGAGGAATACAGCATGAATGAAATAGAGCGAATCAAGGCCTTAAGTAATGCCTTTGGACCAAGTGGCATGGAAGATGATGTAATCGCATTGGTACGTGAAGAGTGTAGTGCTTTTCATTGTGAAGAGGATCATATGCGCAACTTATACATTTATTCATCGACAAGCAACACGAAGCAAGAAAAACCGATCATTCATCTTGATGCCCATGGGGATGAGGTTGGTTTTATCATCCAGGCCATACGTCAGGATGGGATGCTGCGCTTTCTACCCTTAGGCGGTTGGGAAGCGAAAAACATCGTTGGGAATAGTGTGCTTATTCGCAATGTAGACGGTGAAATCGTACAAGGCATCGTATGCAGCAAACCTCCACATTTTATGAAACAGAGTGAAAAAGGAAAAGCCATCGCTTTTGATGATTTGCTCATTGATGTAGGAGCTACCAGCTTAAAGGAAGTGCAAGAATCTTATCGTATACAGATAGGCTGTTTTGCCGTACCCAATGTTTTATGTTCCTATGATGAGCGTCACGATATCTTTATGGGAAAAGCCTTTGACTGCCGCATTGGCTGTGCCGCTTTGATTGAAACGATGCATCAGGTGCAGAATATGGATGTAGCAGTACAAGGGACGATATCAGCACAAGAAGAAGTTGGCGAGCGGGGCATGAAATGTGCTATTCAAAACATCCATTGTGATGTTATGATCGCTTTTGAAGGATGTCCTGCAGATGATACCTTTGAAGAAAGCTATATGATTCAAAGCGCATTGAGAAAAGGACCGATGTTACGTCATTTTGATTGTTCTATGATTACCAATCCACGTTTTCAACGCTTTGCCTTGGATGTGGCAAAACGTCATCACATACCGGTACAGGAAAGCGTACGCAGCGGTGGCGGCACCAATGGAGCCATTTCTCATACGCATTTGCGAGGCATTCCAACCATCGTAATTGGGATTCCAGTTCGTTATGCTCACAGCAGTTATGGTTATACAACATTAAAAGATTATCAAAATGCTGTCAAACTTGCCGTGGCGATAATAAAAGATTTAACAAAAGAAATGGTGGCATCTTTTTAATTAACCAAAACTTAACAAAGGAATATTCACAAATGGAAGAACTTCTGTTACAATCAAGACCATAATATAATTTAGAAAAGGAGCGATTTTAATTTATGGACACAGACCCCGCAGGGACCTCTATTACGTTACAATTGATTTTAATGGTGATATTAACAATGACAAATGCCTATTTCGCAGCGAGTGAAATGGCCATTGTTTCTGTTAATAAAGGAAAAATCAAACGCCTGGCTCAAGATGGAAATAAAAAGGCTAGGTTAGTTGAACAGCTGATGGATGCACCTACGAATTTCTTATCTACGATTCAGATTGCCATCACGTTATCCGGCTTTTTCAATTCCGCAAGTGCGGCAACGGGAATTTCAAGTTCGCTTGCTGAAGTATTACAGCGTTGGGGCATTCCCCAGGCCAATACGATCGCCGTGGTGTTGATCACGATGCTTATTTCTTTTATCACGCTTATCTTTGGTGAATTGGTACCCAAACGAATGGCTATTCAAAAGGCGGAAAGCTTTTCCATGTTTTGTGCTAAGCCGATTTTGATAATTAGTAAAGTAGCGTACCCTATCATTAAGATTCTCTCGGTATCTACCACGCTTGTTTTACGTTTGTTTGGCATACAAGATGAACATGTGGAAGAATCTTTATCGCGTGAAGAGATTCGCAGTATGCTAGAAGATAGTCGTGAAAAGGGTGTGCTTGATGAAGCTGCGGCAGAAATGATGGATGGGGTTTTTGAATTTGATGAGATCTTGGCTAATGAAATCATGACACCTAGAACACAAGTATTTTGTATTGATATAGATGATCCCAAG
Source organism: Longicatena sp. (assembly GCF_982403165.1). Taxonomy (NCBI): domain Bacteria; kingdom Bacillati; phylum Bacillota; class Erysipelotrichia; order Erysipelotrichales; family Erysipelotrichaceae; genus Longicatena; species Longicatena sp. The sequence continues at coordinate 88,505 of NZ_CEVYEL010000001.1, read as the reverse complement.
GATGCATATGTACACGTTCTGATGGAAATGCAGTATTCTCGAATACCGGTATATGAAGAATCTATTGATAATGTGATCGGTATTTTAAATATTAAAGATTATTTTACGCAAGCATATCAACATGGTTTTGCTTTTGTGGATATCCGTAAGATATTAAGAAAGCCGTATTTTGTTCCTGAAACAAAAAATATCGATGATTTATTTCAAGAGATGCAGAAGTTGCATCAACATATCGCGATTCTGATTGATGAATACGGAGGCATGTCCGGTATTGTGACCATGGAAGATCTCGTAGAAGAAATCATGGGAGAAATCGAAGATGAATATGATGATGCGCAAGCGATGATGTTACGCAAATTGTATGATAATGTCTATGAAATCAATGGTAGGATGCCCATCGAAGATTTGAATGAAGCACTGCAAATAAATATTGAGAATGAGAAGTATGATACGATTGGTGGTTTCATCTTAGATCAGTTAGGCTGTATCCCTGAAGATGGGGAAAGTGGAACCTTATATTGGAATGGTATACAATTTCAAATGTTAGAAATCAGAAATCATCGTATTGAACGTATCCGTGTGGAATTGCCGAAACAAAAGGAAGAATAACGAAAATAAAGGCTATGCGAAAGAAAGGAATTTTCTAATGCATAGCCTTTCTAAATTAGATTGCGATAAAATTTGGAAAATGAGAAAGTGTTGTCATCTGTTTACTTTTTTATCAAAAATGGCTATACTATTAAAGAACATCCAGAGGTGTTGTACCGCTTAAAGAGCGGCATATGGAGGTTTTTATGAAAAAAATTATGTACATTACGACGTTATGCTTTCTTTTGCTGCTAAGTGGATGCGGCGGTTATACAAGAGATGAAACACCAGGTGCCTTACGCACGATTTCCGTAGCAGATATGGAAAAGAAAATGAAAAATAAAGAAGATTTTGTAATCGTATTTACCCAAAGCTGGTGTGCACATTGTGAGAAATTTCGCGATATGCTGGATGAATATTTACCAAAGCACCATGTGATCGTATACGATGTTGTCATTGACAAAGACCCTAATCCGGATCGCAGCGGCAATATTAAAAAGATTCAATCTTACTTTAAAACCATGGATAGTACGCCTTCCTTGTATTATGTGGAAAAAGGTAAGGTCAAAGATGAATTGGAAAACGGCGATGATGGAATCACGAAAGAAAAATTCGACAGCTGGGTCCAAAACTTTAAGCTCGATGAAAAGAAATAAGAAATTTGCGCTAAATAGCGTTGAAAATTAACATTTGTCACATATGACTAACAAATGTCATGAAAATTATGTGACAAAAGAAAGTTGCAATTCTTTACCTGGTTGTATACAATATAAGTGCAATAGTAGAATGATTGTTTGCAGTGTAGATCTACATCAAACAAAACATCTATGGTATTGTGGAACAACTAGATTTAAAGTATAAGTCTCTTTTAAATCTACACTACATTGGTGGATGGGGCATATCAGGAATAAGGATACGAAAATCAGATGTCTGCTGGTAACATTCAATGGTTTTCTTAAGATTTCCTTTCACTAATTATCATAATATAAGACCCCATACAATCCTTTTTTGAATAAACATGAAACCCTTCACACATTACACACGGGGTCATGCCTTATTCTCTGAGATTACACCGTTCATTCAATTACATGCGAGTGTTTCATACAATTATGAAGCAGGAAGAAACAAGTCAATGATGAGAGAGTGGCTTGTTTTTTCTTATGTTTTTAACATGGAGAAACATCACTTTTTCCTTCCGAGAAAAACATCTAAGGTGCTCTAAACGCAATCGCTTATACAAAAGCGGGCTTAATGTGTTTTATCATAAAATGAAAAGGAGTGGCTTTTTCTTAAAAAGGAAACCGAAAGGAGAGAACGAAATGATTAGCGAAATCAATCACGATATCATACTATTACAGAAAACAAGTGAGCCAGCAACAGAAAAAGATCTATGGGTGGCAAAAAATCTATTGGAAACACTGCAAGCACATGAAGATAGGTGTGTAGGCATGGCTGCCAACATGATTGGCATATTCAAGCGAATCATTGCTTTTGTGGATATTGATACAGGATTTCATTGGGTCATGCTGAATCCGGAAATCATCAAAACATCAAAAGAAACTTATCTGGCGCAAGAACAATGTCTGTCCATCAGCGGAATTCGCCAAACAAGACGCTATCGCCGTATCAAGGTACGATATCAAGATGAACATATGAACATAAAGATTAAGACCTTTCATGATAGGACTGCACAAATTATTCAACATGAAATCGATCACTGCAATGGCATACTAATATAAACGCTCTCGTTGTTTTCATTTCACCAACAAACAAATTAAGAAATGTCATTCCTTTTTCTCATTGTGAAAATTCCGGCAGATATCTTTTTTCACTCTGGAAATTGCGGTAGGAATGCTTTAGAATATGATATAATAAGGAAAAACAGTCAGGAGGAAGGGTACGTATGTCAAAAATGAAGGGCGCATTGAAAACGGCTATCATTTTTTTGTTTTTAATGGTGTTTGTGGCGGCAGGCATCAGTATCTTTAGTAAAGCCAGTAAAACTTCCTTTGTCTATCGCAGTAAGGAGCCTCTGAAAATCGGTGCTACCTACATGACACTTAACAATCCTTTCTTTAGTATCATTGATGAAGAAATACATAATGTAGTCGAAGCGAATGGTGATGTGTTAATCAGTCTTGATCCTGCCTTAGACTTAGAAAAACAAAAACAACAAATACAATACCTCATTGATCAGAATGTCCAAGCGATCATTGTCAATCCTGTTGATTTCAACGGCTTAACTTCCTCCCTTGAAGCAGCCAAAAAAGCCGGTATCCCGGTCATTGCTGTGGATAGTGAAGTCATGGACAGTGACTTAATTACTTACAGTGTAATGTCAAATAATTATGATGCCGGTGTCCAGTGTGCAAAAGATATGATGAAATATAAGAAAAAAGCAGATATCGTTTTATTACAACATAGTACAGCATATTCTGCTGTTCAGCGCATTCAGGGCTTTATCGATACGATTAAAAATGATCCCAATTATCGTATTGTCGAACGCATTGAATGTGATGGTCAATTAGAGATTGCAATGCCGCTTATGCAAAAGTTCTTGGAAAAGGATGTATCTTTTGATGTGGTAATGGCTTTAAATGATCCAAGTGCATTAGGTGCTCTGGCAGCCATGCAAGATCAAGGCAAATTAAAAGATGTATTCGTATATGGCGTAGATGGCACACCGGAAACCAAGACACTGATATCAGAGCATATCATGCAGGCAACGGTTGCTCAATCACCAAAGACATTAGGAAAAATGGCGGCAGAAGCTGTTTATAAGATTCGCAATCATGAGAAAATAGAAAAACTTCAGCGTATTCCAGTGACCATCATCACACAAAAAAACGTCGGGAAATATTCATTAGAAGGGTGGCAATAGTATGTTACGTAAACAACTTATGGAAAACAGACTGCGCTATACCTACTTCATCATGTGCTTTCTGAATTTCACGATGATTGTCTTTATCAGTTCGATTATTTATATCACAACCAAACGTATCTGTGATATGCAAGAGGCAAGGACCTTTTTATCGATGATTGATTATTTACCGAAAGATCCTATGCATAGTATGATCTTATCAATTACAGCCTTTGTGGCATTATTGATCGTGATGCGTCTGCGTTTAAAACTACATTTTGAAACATGGCAGCTGGTGCTTTGTTTTCTGGTTGAGTCAGGCTTATGTCTATTGATCATGGAACGACTATATTTCAGTTCCAATTCCATATTGTTGCTGATGATGGCTGATTTATTAACCTATATTACTTCCAATACCTATCGTTTCTTCTTTATGGTTGTATTGGTTACGTTTTATTTAGGTGCTAATTATGATTTCTTATCGGCTCGTGTTTCCATGACATCCTTCTATGATTATATCAACTGTTATAATTCCTTTGTCAAATCACTCTTATTAAGTGTTCAAAATACCCTAGCCAGTCTGAATATCATTGTTTTTATCATCTACATGGTCTTTCTGGTTCAAGATAAGATCAATGAAAACAAGCGTTTCTTAGCATTGAATGAAGAATTACAAAGCTTAAATGAACAACTGAAAGAATATGCCGATATACGTGAAAAAATGGGAGAAACAAGAGAACGAAATCGTTTAGCCAGAGAAATCCATGATACACTGGGGCATACTTTGACGGGGCTATCCGTTGGCTTAGATGCCTGTGTGCTGACCTGTGAACTGGATCCCAAAGCCACACGTAAGCAATTAAGTGTATTAAGTGAAACCGCCAGAAGAGGCTTAAAAGATGTTCGTCGCTCGGTTGATAAGCTGCGACCGGATGCCTTAGAACATTATACCTTGAAAGTGGCAATTGATAAGATGATCAAGGAATTTCAGGAAATTACGGATGTGACGATTCACTTTGTCTGTCATTTACCTAAGTTAACCTTTGATTCTGATGAAGAAGAAGTCATCTATCGTATTATTCAAGAGGGAATGACCAATGCGGTTCGCCATGGACATGCGACGAAAATATATATTTCTATCGCAAAGGAAGAAAACACGTTAATATTAATAATAGAAGATAATGGTATAGGATGTGAAAACATCAAACCAGACTTTGGTCTTCATCATATGCAGGAACGCATTGAGTTATTAAAAGGGAATATACGTTTTTATGGTTCCAGTGGGTTTATCATTATCGCTGAAATACCAATTCGGGAGGGTTTAGAATATGATTAAGATTTTAATTGCAGATGATCAGGAATTGATTCGTGAAAGCTTAAAAATCATCCTAAGTACCAATAATGAATTTGAAGTAATTGATACAGTAGGGAGTGGAAAAGAAGTAGTCGAAAGCATACGCCGTCATATACCGGACATTATTTTAATGGATGTTCGTATGCCGGATATGGATGGTGTGCAATGTACCAAATTTGTCAAAGAAGTATATCCTGAAATTAAGGTTATTGTATTAACGACATTTGATGATGATGAATATATTTTCTCGGCCTTAAAATATGGGGCAAGTGGTTATTTATTAAAAGGGGTATCTTTAGATGAATTGACCTCCGCAATTAAAACCGTTCTGCAAGGAGGAGCTATCTTTAATCCGAATGTTGCCAGCAAAGTGACCAAGATCTTTTCAGAAATGGCAAAAAACAATATCGTGGCAGAACGTATTCATGATGAAGACTTACCGAATTTAAGCGATACGGAATGGAAAATCATTCAACAAGTATCACAAGGACTTTCGAATAAAGAAATCGCTGAAATATTAAAATTCACAGAAGGTACGATACGCAATTATCTCAGTGTTATTTTGGATAAGCTGCAGCTGCGTGATCGTACACAACTGGCTATCTGGTATATCCATAGAGGAAAAGAAGCATGAAACGGAAGGTTATAGCCGTTGCGGCTGCCTTTTTGTTGATCGTGTCAATCTTATTATATATGACCTATCAGAAAAATAAGCCAATCACATTGACGTTTGGCATGTTTGCCGGCAGTAATTGGGATGTGCCCAATGGCGAAAGCTATAAGATCATTGATGAAGTTGTGGAACGCTTTGAACGTAAACATCCTAATGTAAAGGTAGAATATGTCAGTGGTCTACAGAAAAGTGATTACTCTGAATGGCTCTCGCAACAGGCTTTAAAAGGCAATTTACCTGATGTATTTATGATACGATCAAATGATTTATCTACATTTTCTGATATCGGCATCATGCAAAATTTGAACAGCTATATTCATAAGGATGATGCATTCGATAAAGCGGCATACTTTACACCATCCTATCAATCCGGAACTTATCAGAAGAAACAATATGCACTCCCTTATGAAAGTGTACCAACATTAATGTATGTCAATCGTACCTTGTTGGAAAAAGAAGGTATTTCTCTTCCATCAGATGACTGGACATGGGCCGATTTCTATGATATCTGCCGCAGGGTGACAAAAGATACGAATGAGGATGGCGCATTAGATCAGTTTGGTGTTTATGGTTATGGCTGGCAAAATGCAGTTGCCTCAAATGGAGCTACGGTATTTTATGCGGAAGGTACAAAAGCAACTTTAAGTGATGAGCGGGTATATGAGGCGATAGAATTCACCAGAAGATTAGAAGAACTAAATCAAGGCATGACACCAACGAGCGAAATGTTTGATAAGGGACAGGTTGTTTTCTGCCCTATGCGTTTTAGTGAATACCGCACATATAAACCCTATCCTTGGCGTGTCAAGAAATATAGCAGCTTTGAATGGGAATGCATCCCTATGCCAGCAGGGCCTCAAGGAGATAATGTATCGGAACTTGATACCTTGTTGATGGGAATGGCAAAAACCTCACAGCATAAAGACCTCGCATGGGAATTCTTAAAAATGTTATCCTATGATGAAACAACGCAGGAGGATATCTTTGCTTATTCACAAGGAGTTTCTGTACTAAAAGACATTACCAATTCAAAGACGGTAAGTCGTTATCTGCAAGAAGATACACCAGGAGAAAGTGCTTTTAAGCTAGATTTCTTCAATAAAACAATGGAACATGCTATACCAGTGAATAAATTTTCAGATTATGATCAGGCAATGTCTGTTGCGGATAGTGAAATACGACGTCTTTTATCCACGGATGAAGATATTAAAACAATGGTGAATACACTGCAAAGTAAACTGGATATTTTATTACAAAATTAATAGTATTTCTAACATCGTTCAAACTGTTGACTCCATATGCAAAGGAAAAGTCAGCAGTTTTATTATGCTAAAGTTATATAATTGAGATTACATTATCTGACTATTAAACTTCTTATATACACACAGTATTTCTACATGTCAGCTTACGATTAAACTTTTGATAAACACGCAGTACTTCTATATGCTATCTTACGATTAAATTTTTGATAAACACGCAGTACTTCTATATGCTATTTTACTATTAAACTTTTAATAAACGTCCAGTACTTCTATATGCTATCTTACGATTAAACTTTCGATAAACACACAGTACTTCTATATGCTATCCTATAAGTTTTATTATCATCACACGACTTATGAACTGGTAGTTGCTTAGGATATGGTACCAAGGAAGAATGTGAAATTGGAAGAAGCAGATGTATATAACTATTAGAATGATGATTTATCCTGGGATAGGTCATCTTTTTTTGATGAAAAGATGTAAGAATTTTACTTTTGTAAAAAAGAGTACGCTATACTAATATCATAAATCTAATGGGAGGTAAGCTTATGCAAAAACGAATCTTATGTGGTTTATTTGCATGTGTGTTATTACTTGGTGGTTGTTCTACAAATACAAATGTTCATAAAAAAGAGCCAGAGAAGCAGAAAGATACAGAGAATAACAGTGAGGTTAATAAAACTTATGAATTTACAGGTGTTATTAAAGATCTGACATCCAATAGTATCATGGTGAAGAATCAAGATGAAGAAAAGCGATTTGATCGTGAACAAATGAAGATGGAAGGTACGGATACGTTGTTACTGGATGAAGAAGTAAGTATTACTTACCGAAAAGAAAAAGAGCATTTGATTGCTCTTCAATGTGTCGTGAAGAAGGTCGCAAAGCAACAGGAAGAAAAAACCGAAAAAGAAGTGGCTATCGATAAGATTATTGCCTCTATGAGTATCGAAGAAAAAGTCGGACAGATTTTCTTTGTCCGCTGTCCAGACATGTATTCTATAGAGGATGTGGATACATATCATTTAGGCGGATATATTTTATTCGACAGAGATTTCAAAGATCAAAACTATCAAGATGTTGTGGCAAAGCTCACCGCTTATCAGAAAGAAGCAAAAGTTCCTTTGTTAATCGGGGTTGATGAAGAAGGGGGAACTGTGAATCGGGTGAGTACTTATTTTCGTGAAGTTCCATTTTGGTCACCACAGGATTTATATCAAGAAGGTGGTATGCCGCTGATTATTTCTGATACTAAGGAAAAGGCAGAATTATTAAAAGGCATGGGCATTAATGTGAATTTAGCACCAGTGGCAGATGTTTCGACACATACAGAGGATTTTATATATGCACGATCTTTCGGCAAGAACGCACATGAAACAGCGAACTATGTGAAAACCGTAGTTCATACGATGAAGAAGAATCACATTGGTTCTTGTTTAAAGCATTTTCCTGGCTATGGAAACAATGTGGATACGCACACCGGTATAGCAATTGATAAACGTTCTATGGCAACTTTTGAAAATAGTGATTTTATCCCTTTTAGCGCCGGGATACAGGCAGGTGCAGATAGTGTTTTAGTTTCCCATAATATTGTAAAGTGCATGGATGCTAAACATCCGGCATCGTTATCTGCAAAGGTCCATAGGATATTACGTGAGCAGCTGAAATTTCAAGGCGTTATAATGAGCGATGATCTGGCTATGGATGCAATTACGCAATATAGTGATGATGCTAGTGTGGCCGTAAGTGCTGTCAAAGCAGGTAATGATTTATTAATTTGCAGTAATTATCGCGTACAGTTGCCGGCCGTTCTAGAAGCAGTGAAAAAGAAAGAAATTCAGGAAGAGCAGATTGATGCCTCCCTGCGTCGTATTTTAAAGTGGAAATATGACTTAGGTTTATTGTCATAAACGATACGTAAAAAAGCAACTCATCTTGGTTTATTATCATAAATGATACGTAAAAAGCATCTCATCATGTAGAATTCCCATTGATAGTTACAGGGAATGATACGATAAGATGCTTTTTTAACTATATGATTACTAATAAGCTACTAAGGTATTACTATAGAATCAATTATTAATGCCATGGTGAAATCCAGAAACACTACTATCTACGGTTTTAAAGGTATAGCCAAGGGATTGATAATATTCAATGATCGCAGGTAAGGCTTCTACACTTGCTTGGGATCCTGGATGATCATGCGTTAGCATCATCAATGGAGATGCCCCGCCATAAGATGTTGCCTCTTGAATCAAAGATGCACTCGGCAAAGCCGAATTTCCATCGCCGCTGCTGGAATTCCAATCATAATATTGATAGCCTCTTTCTTGAACTGCTTTTGCTAAGCGTGTCATTAACCCGGGGACGTTTGAAGAAACCGTGTTACTACTGCCTCCAGGGAAGCGGATAATGTTTGGTGTCAAGCCGGTTTGTTGTTTCACAACATCACTTATGTTTTGTAAATCTTTAAAATAAGCGGATTCGCTAGCATAAAGAGCTCCATAATCATGTGAATAGGTATGTAGTCCAATGGCATGGCCTTTTTGATATGCTGTTTTGATATAGCCAAGATAGGAAGGGCATTGCGCTGTAACAAAAAAGGTCGCTTTTACATGATAACGGTCTAATATTTCCAATACCTTTGGTGTGTTTGCACTAGGTCCATCATCAATTGTTAAATAGATGATTTTTCCAGATGTTTTTTCTTGCACGATGACGGTACGATTTATTTCTGTCTTATTACCGGCTTTGTCTATTGCCTGATACGTTATGCTATAACGTCCGGGTTGTTTTGCGTCAAAGTTATTTTTATTTATGGTAAAGTTAATCTTACCATCACGATCATCAATTGCTTCTACGCCTTTTTTGAAGTCAGGCTTCTCACCTTTTTGGATGGTCATATCTAAAATTCCGGTAAAAACAGGTGGCTGTGTATCTTTTTTTAGAATATTTGCAACAGCCTTTACCGTTGTCTGGTTTTTTCCTTCATCTTCGACGATGATTTGAACGGTTTGTTTGCCAAGTTTTGTAAAGGAATATGCTTTTGCAAAACGAGCTGTTGTTTTCGTAGCATCATCAATTTTTTGAATAAAATCCTCAGGTGCTACCTTATCACCGATGCTTATTTTTTGATCTTGCGCTACTACAACAGGTGGTTTGCTGTCTTTTACGATATAATCAAGGGTGAATGTATGACCATCTATAGTATAGGTTATTTGATGATTGCCAAGTTTTGTCGTGTCGATGTTTGTTTCTACATGTACATCCTGAAGTGAACCATGATCGATCTTTTTGATGAAAGCTTTAGCAGAATAGGTTTCTTTCACTTCCAGGGTTATCGGGTTCTGCGTAAAGTGAATACGTGGCATACTGAACCATATATAGCCGGCAACGGATAGAACAATGATTAGTAAAGCACAAAGAAGAATGCACAGGTAACGTTTTTTCTTTAAAGTATTTTTCATTTTTTCACTCTTTTCCTTACCATTATAGCATAGCATGGTTTTATGGTGAAAATTAGGAAGAAATTATAACAATAGTAAGTATTCTTTAATAATATGATGATATAAAAAAGGAAATTGTTTCGGTTTTTCATAAAATAGCTTTCTTTTATCTTGTTTTTGCTTTTCTAGTTAAGGTGCCTAATTTTTATACACCTATCGAATAACCTTGCACATGATTTTTAGGCAGTAAAAAAGACAATCGTATCTTAGGATACAACTGTCTGTTTATCTGTGGTAGTAGTTCTTTAAAAAGTTTTCTTTAAATTCGGCATATGTACCATCCAGAATCGCTTGGCGTGCTTGCTCTGTTAAGCGAATGATGAAACGCAGGTTATGCATCGATGCCAGATTATAATATGTATGCTTGTCTTCTTGTTTTTCTGATTTCATGAGGGCTCTTAACTGTCCGCGTGTCCAACCTGCTTTACATACCGGACAATCACAGCCTTCATCCAATAGTTCTTCACTATCCGCAAATTTTGATAAGCTATAATATCCATGGGTCGTATAGATCCTGCCATGTCTTGCTTCACGTGTTGGGGCAACACAATCAAAAGTATCGGCCCCCATTTCTACGCCAATGAGAATATCGTCCGGATGGGATAAGCCAAGCAAATGACGAGGCTTATTTTCTGGTAATTCTTCACAGCACCAGGTCAGAATTTCACCTAAACTTTCTTTTAGAAAAGCACCGCCCAGACCATAACCGTCAAAATCCATCTTGGCAAACTTTTGTGCGGTAGAACGTCGTAAATCTTCCCAACGTCCACCTTGTAAAACACCATAAAGCGATTGACGATAGCCTAAATCATCTCGGTGTTTTTTATGTTCTGCTAAACTGCGCAGTGCCCAGCGTTCCGTTCGTGCTAAAGCTTCGACGTTATATTCATAACTATCTGCCAGTGAAGTTAATTCATCATAAGCCATATGAATATCAGCACCGATGCGACATTGAATTTGCATGGATTCCTCTGGACCGATAAAATCATCCTGATCAGTGAAAGGATCATGAAACTGTACCCCATCTTCACTTACGATAGCTAAACGATCCTTAGGATCAGTATTGATAACCTCTTTTTCTCGATCCATACTGACGACTTTTCCTAAACCGGAGCCTAAGGACATAACCTGAAATCCTCCAGAATCGGTCAAAGTAGGTCCATTCCATCCAGACCATGCGGCCAATCCTTTCTGTGCTTGGATTTCTTCTGAAACATTGCGCAGATGATATCCATTGCTCAGCATTGCCTGTGCCTGAATAGCATGCAAATCCTGCATGGATAAAAACCGGACTTCACCCTTTGTGCCGACGCACATGAAAGCAGGTGTCTTAATATCTCCATGCGGTGTGTGAATGATACCTGCTCTTCCTAGTTTTCCAGGTATCTTTTTGACGATTTCAAAGCTAAATGTATTGTTGTTTTTGTATTCTGTCATTCTATCATTCTTCCTTTTAAACTTTTTGCGATGATGGCCTCAGCTGGGGAGAAGATAACTTCAAAGCTGATGCCGAGTACATAAGCAAATATCGCTTGTGCCAGAAATTCATGGAACGGCAGGACACCCAGAAACGCGATTGTTTCAAAGATGAAGGCATCCAGGATATGAGCAAATGCAGAAGAGCCTAACGCTCTGGCAATAAAACTTTTGGCAAATATGCCATCGTGATTCTTTAACTTCATGAAGATAACGTTATTCAATAGATTGCTGCAAACATATGCGAGCAGCGAACCAAGAATGATTCGTGGTGTAAAGCCGAATACACTGGCATATGCATTCTGCATGTTCCAACCATCATATGCCGGTAAAGCAATGACGATATAAAATACGATGATGGCTAGAATATTGATAAGAAAACCAGCTACAATAATATTTTTGGCAATCTTTTTTCCATAGAATTCCACAATCAAATCACCTATGATATAAGTGAGTGGAAAGACAACGACACCTCCATCAACAGCAATACCAAAAAAATTCCATAGCTTTATAGCGGCTAGATTAGATATCAGCAAGGTACTCACGGATATCGTAGCGAAGTAAAGTAAAAGCTTTTGTTTAAAATTTGGCATGGTGATATTATAACATAAATCAGTGAGAATGGAACCTACAGGAAGCAGACGGGTTACATGGTTAATAGGATTCTTTGTTTGGATTGTTTGAAAAACGGTATAAGGGCAATATCTGATACATATCCTATGAATAGGATCATCGTTATGCCATAGCTATACAATGGTTATCTTTTGTCTTTATTTTTGCATAGGAGTTGTGTTTTGTTTGTGATAGAAAAGGTTATATGCTATAGTTTGGTTATAAAATAAGGGAGGTTTTATACCTATGGATCAATTTACATCATTAAGAGAAAAAGTAGTTATCGTAACCGGAGGTACACGTGGTATTGGTTTTGAAACGGTGCGTAGTTTTTTACAAAATGGCGCAAAGGTCGCAATGCTGGGATCACGTCAAGAAACGGTAGATCATGCAATGGCATTGCTGATGGAAGAGGATCATACGTATCCTGTTAAAGGCTATCATCCTGATCTGCATGATGTTGAGGCAGTACAGGCTATGTTAAAGGATGTTACAGAAAAGTTTGGCAGTGTGGATATCTTGGTGAATAATGCAGGTGTATCTGATGCTACCTCTATTTATGCCTATGATGATGATCATTTTCTGGATGTCTTAAAAATTAATGTTGATGCAGTATTTCGTTTATCACGTTTAGTTGCACCGGTTATGAAGGAAAAAGGAAAAGGTGTGATTATCAATGTCAGCTCCATGGTATCGCTTTATGGACAGCGTTCGGGCAGTGCTTATCCAACGAGTAAGTTTGCCGTGAATGGAATGACGAAATCCTTAGCCAGAGAGTTAGGCAAAGATGGCATACGTGTGAATGCCGTTGCTCCCGGCATTACAAGTACCGATATGGTAAAGGCGTTAGATCAGACAATCATTCAGGCGATGGCTGCCAATGTCCCATTACAACGTTTAGGCGAACCGCAAGATATTGCCGATGCGATATTGTTTTTGGCCAGTGATATGGCATCCTATATCACAGGTGCTGTATTATCCGTTGATGGTGGATTTGTCGGATAAGGATTACGGATTTTATACGCAGGCACTCTTTTTTAGATAAAGAAAGAGTGCTTTTTTTACCTGTTTCCTTTGTTTCTGCATTATTCCTTTATCTTTGACCATATCGGCGAATTAGGGTGCTTAATTTGGGCTATCTTTTAGGTCTTTGTTTTTTCGCAGAGAACATAAAAAGCTACACCTGTAGCATAAGATATTTTTATGGATGCTTCATAAGAATTTATGGATGCCCTCTTTCATTGAATATCACATTCAATTTTATTATAATGTAGAAAGCGAGGTGTAAACATATGAAGTTTGGTGTAATCGGTATCAGTTATCAAAAAACCTCCATTCAAAAACGTGAAGGGGCATCCTTTAGCGATACGCAAAAATTACAGCTTTATGATGAACTACTAGATAGCAAAATCCTACAAGCAATGAGTGTGACAACATGCAACCGCAGTGAGTTGTATATTGTCTATGAAGAAAAGCAACAGCTGCATCAGGCGATCACCTTATTTGTGAAGATGGCGAAAACCATTGCTCGTGAAGATGTCTTTGTTAAAACGGGAAAAGAAGCCCTACTATATTTGTTTGAAGTATGTGGGGGCTATCATTCTATGATCCTTGGAGAAGATCAGATTCTTGGGCAAATGAAAACAGCATATGCATTTGCCAATCAGGCAGGAGCATGTCGCAAAGAGCTGCATCGCATCTTACAAACTTGCTTTTCCTGCATCAAACAAATAAAACAGACATATCGCATCAGCGAAATATCCACATCGATTGCTTATCTTGCCTATACATATTTAACACAGCAAACAACGTTGCAAGGGAAGAAAATTCTATTGATCGGAAGTGGGGAAATGGCACAGCTGATGCTTATGTATCTTAAGGATGTAAAAGCGGATCTTTGGCTATGTAGTCGTACCTTAGCTCATGCATCAAAATTACAGGAAGGAAAGGAAAAGCTGCCGATTGTACCTTTTGAAGAACGATATTCTTGTATTAAGGATTGTGATATGATCATTTCAGCAACGGCAAGTCCGCATGTCATCATTAAAAAAGAAGCGTATCCTCTCACAGAGAAAGAACAATATCTCATGGATCTGGCTTCTCCCAGGGATATTGATGAGACCATAAAAGATGAAAATCATCATCTCTGTAATCTAGATGATTTGCAAATCATCGCTGATAAGCATAGCAAAGAACGGCAAAAAAGAATGCGCCTGGCCTATGGGGATATGGTACAGCGTGTGGATTCTTTAATGGAATGGCTGTGCCATGTACAGGTTGACAAAGCGATAGCTTCTTTACAAACATACAGCAAACAACAGGCACAACATACGTATGAATTATTAAAACAGAAATTATCTTTACAGCCACATGAGGAACGCATGATGAAGAAAGTGCTGGAAACTTCTTTTTTGCGTATGGTAAAAGAACCGATTCTTTCCTTAAAACAGCTGCAGGAAGAAGATCAGGAACAATATGCGGCAATGGTAGAGCAGCTATTCTTAAAGGAGGATGACATATGCGATATATCATAGGAACCAGAGGCAGTGCCTTAGCCCTTGCCCAAAGTGAACAAGTTCGCACTTTATTACAAAACACCTATCCCCAGCATAGTTTCACGTTACAGATCATTGCCACAAAGGGGGATCTTCAACAGCATGTGGCATTAGATCAAATGGATGCCAAGGGCATTTTTGTGAAGGAAATAGAAGAAGCTTTGTTAGCAGGAAAGATTCATATGGCAGTACATAGTTTAAAGGACATGCCAACCCAATTACCCAAAGGATTATGTTTTACTAAAACGCTTCTTCGCGAAGATGCACGAGATGTTTTTATATCCCGTACCAAGACAGCGTTTCATGAATTAGGACCTCAGGCGAAAATTGGCACTGGCAGTAAACGCCGTAAGGTACAACTAATGAAACTGCGTCCGGATATATCTGTTGTGGGGATACGGGGGAATGTGGATACCAGATTGAGAAAAATGGAAGAACAGCAGCTTGATGGCATCGTTTTAGCAGCCGCAGGCTTAAAACGTTTGCAAGTACAAGGAATTTCTTATGAATATTTCCCCTACACATCTATGATACCGGCTTGTGGACAAGGGGCTTTGGCCATTGAGGTCAAAGAACAAGATGCCACGCTTTTAACCATGATCAATGCTTTGGCGAATACACATATTGATCAGGAAATTCAAATAGAACGCACCTTTTTACAGGCAATCGATGGGGGATGTCATACGCCGGTTGGTGCGCATTGCAAAATCACGGAAAAGGAAATCGTGTTTGATGCTCTTTATGGAAATGAGGATTGTAGTAAGATGTGTGATCTACATTGGAGGCGTCCTTTAACAGACGCACAGCAGCTTCCCTTTGAAGCAGCGAAGTATTTGATAAAGGCGGTGCAATCACATGAATAAAGTATATCTGGTTGGGGCAGGATGTGGTGATCCTGCATTATTAAGTTTAAAAGGAAAGGCTTGTATAGAAGAGGCAGATTGTATTCTATATGATCGCTTAATTGATCCTTCCTTATTATCCTATGCCAAAGCAGATTGTAAGCTAATTTACGTGGGGAAAGAGAACCATAAGCATACGATGCCGCAAGCGATGATTCAAAAACTGCTTGTAGATGCTGGGAGAACCTATCCTGTTACGGTACGTCTAAAAGGCGGAGATCCTTATGTATTTGGCAGAGGGGCAGAAGAAGGTCTGGCATTAGCACAGGCAGGTATTGCTTTTGAGGTTGTTTGCGGTATTTCTTCTGCTATCGGTGGTTTGGCATATGCCGGGATTCCGGTTACTCATCGAGGATATACCAATGGGTTTCGCGTATATACCGCACATTCACAAAAAGATGTCCTTGCCGATTTAAACTTTGCGGAGCTAGCCAAAACAAAGGATACGCTGATTTTTTTGATGGGCTTGCGCTCAGCCATGCAGCTTGTGGAAAAATTATTGGCATGTGGTATGGAGAAGGCTACGCCAATGGCCATATGTTCGCATGTCAGTATGCCTAGCCAAAAGGTGTTAACGACCACATTGGCAGAACTGCATCAAAAAGACATTGATACCTTATCTTCTCCTGCCATCATTGTGATTGGTGAGGTAGTTAAACTAAGAGAAAAGCTTTGTTTCTATGAACAAAAACCATTATTTCAAAAGCGCTATCTGCTAGTCAAGGTACAGAAAGAAGAACATCAAGCAGCAAAGCTATTACGCGAGCAAGGAGCATGGTGCGAGGAAGTACAATGTGGGTATTGTAAAGCGATAGCACATACATGGACAAAAGAAGCATTCCAATCTTTTACCCATGTCGTGTTTACTAGTGCGCAGGTGGTGCATATCCTCATGAAACAGCTGCAGGAGGCAGGTTTTGACAGTCGTATTCTTTATCAGTGTAAACTTTGTGTCATGGGAAAAGGAACCAAAAAGGCTTTGGCACAATATGGCTTATGTGCCGATCTGATGCCAAACATTCATGACAGTAAACATATGGCAGAGCTTTTAACAGCATCTGTTCAAAAACAGGATCATATCCTACTGCCAAAAGCTGTAAATGGAAATACGTATTTGCAAAAGACATTAGAAACACAATGTAAGGTAAGTTATGTGCCTTTATATACGATAGAAGAGCTGCCCCATTCAATACAAGATGAGGATTATGATGGCGTTTTAATGACGTGTCCTTTTAGTGTTCAGCAATATGCAAAGCAGACAAAGCAACGTAAGCAAATGGTGTATGCAATGGGAGAAAGAACAAAACAGGCATTGATAAAAGAAGGATTCACCTCCATTACGACATTGAAACATGCGGAAATGGAAGAATTTGTGAAAGCCATTTTACACCATGAAAAGAAAGGAAGGGACTAGAGCATGTATCGAGGTCGAAGATTAAGAAAAAACAGTGTCATCCGTGATATGATGAAAGAAACCAGATTGTCAGCAAAGGAGCTTGTTTATCCGCTTTTTGTGACGGAACAGCCAGATGTCAAACAGGTAATTCCAGCAATGCCGGGTGTGTATCATTATTCATTGGATCATTTGCATGAGATTTTAGATGAGATGGTAGAAACGGGTGTTTTATCCTGTATCTTGTTTGGTATTCCTTTACATAAGGATGCCTGTGGCAGCAGTGCATATGCACAAGATGGCATCATCCAGAAAGCGATTGCTTATATTAAACAAGAATATCCAATGCTTTATGTCATTGCGGATGTCTGCATGTGTGAGTATACAGATCATGGACACTGTGGCATCTTATGTGAAGATGGTCATGTAGATAATGATGTAACCTTAACCTATTTAAATAAGATTGCCTTAAGTTATGCAGCTGCTGGTGTTGATATGGTTGCGCCAAGTGATATGATGGATGGTCACATTGCATCTATTCGAGAATGTTTGGATGCACATGGCTATCAAGAAGTTGCGATTATGGGGTATAGTGCCAAGTATGCTTCTTCGTATTATGGACCATTTCGCGAAGCTGCACATTCTGCCCCAAGCTTTGGTGATCGCCGCAGCTATCAGATGGATTATGCCAATCAAGAAGAGGCAATGCGTGAGATAGCAGCAGATATTGAAGAGGGTGCAGATGTCATCATGGTGAAACCGGCTTTGGCCTATTTGGATATCGTAAAGATGGCCAAGCAACAGTTTGCGACACCTTTATGTGTATATAATGTCAGTGGAGAATATAGCATGTTGAAGTTGGCTGTAGCGCAAGGCTTAGTAAAGGAAGAAGTTATTTATGAAACCATGCTAGCCTTTAAGCGGGCAGGTGCAGATATTATCATCACCTATTTTGCTTTGGATATTGCAAAGCAACTTCGTAAAGGAGAGTGCTGAGCATGAACCATCAAAAGAGTGAGGCCTTGTTTGCCAAAGCTTGCCGCTATATACCGGGTGGTGTGAATTCCCCGGTGAGAGCTTTTGCGAATGTAAAAGAAATACCCTTGTTTGTAGATCATGCAGATGGTGCGTATCTATATGATGTTGATGGAAATGCCTATTTAGATTTTATCTGCTCCTGGGGGCCGATGATTTTAGGACATAATCATCCCTTATTGGTAAATGGTATGGAAGAGGTCATGTGCAAGGGAATCAGCTATGGCTTATGTACACCGGATGAGGAACATCTGGCAAAACTTATCTGTGATGCGTATCGTGGTATGGATATGGTACGTATGGTGAATTCGGGTACAGAAGCAACCATGTCTGCCATTCGCGTAGCCAGAGGCTATACCAAGCGCAATAAGATTATTAAGTTTGAAGGGTGTTATCACGGGCACAGTGATTGTCTGTTAGTGAAATCCGGCTCCGGTGCTTTAACCTTTGGCACGCCGACGAGTCCCGGTGTTCCTGAGGATATGGTAAAACATACACTGGTGTGCCGTTATAATGATCTGGCTTCCGTTAAAGAAGTGATGGAACAATATCCTGATGATATTGCGGCTGTCATCATTGAACCGGTTGCCGGTAATATGGGAGTCGTTGGCGCGAACGCTTCTTTTTTAGAAGGCTTACGGGCACTATGTGATGAATATCACAGTGTTTTGATCTTTGATGAAGTCATTACCGGTTTTCGTTTGGCATATGGAGGAGCTGCCCAATATTATGGAATTACTCCGGATATGGCATGCTTCGGTAAGATCATAGGTGCCGGCCTTCCGGTAGGAGCCTATGGAGGAAAAAAGGAAATTATGTCTTGTGTATCTCCATGTGGTCCTATCTATCAGGCAGGTACATTATCGGGGAATCCTTTGGCAATGCATCTGGGCACGCTATTATTAGACTATTTAAAAACACATCCACACCTATACACAGAGTTAGCAGATAAGGGACATTATCTGAAAACAGGTATAGAAAAATTGTTACAGGAAAAAGGATTACCTTTCCAAGTGCACCAATGCGGTTCTTTACTAACGCTGTTTTTTACAGATACAGCAATATCTTCTTATGATGAAGTGAAAACATGCTCGCAGGATATGTTTACCACATATTTTCATACCTTGTATGAAGAAGGCATCTTACTTGCGCCTTCTCCTTATGAGGCCATGTTCTTATCCGATGCACATACCAAAGAACAATTAGATTATGTACTAGATAAGATAGCACTTGCGTTAGATAAGGTCAAACGTCTATGAGCCTTTGTGTACAACTAGAGTTGAAAAATCGTAAGGTATTGATTGTCGGAGGCGGCCATGTGGCATTAAGAAAAACAAAATTATTTTTGCGCGAAGGTGCTAAGGTAACCATCGTTGCATCAGATATCTTAAAGGAACTGTATGCTTTGGCACAATGTCATAAGCGTGCATTTACACAAGATGATGTTCTTGATGCTTTTTTGGTGGTGGCAGCAAGCAATGATGCTGAGGTGAATGGAAAAGTGCGTCAGGCTGCCCAACAGGCAAATGTCTTATTTATGAATGTGGAAGCTGATTCGCAAAGTGATGTACATGCCATGTCTTATATAGAGGATGCTTATTATGCTCTTGCCTTCACTACCAAAGGGAATTCCCCTTGCTATGCAAAACAGGTCTTAGAATCGTTTAATGCACAGCTTAAACAACATCATGTACCATATCTTAAAGCTTTAAAGACGCTGCGCGCAGCCATTTTGCGACATGTCAAAGATGGTGTGAAAAAGCATGCATTATTAGAGGAGTTGATGACGATGGAGCTACCTTTGCTACAATTTTTAGCAAAGGCTTATCTGCAACAAAGGGCATGTGTCTTGGTGTATCATGGTGTGACAGGGGAAAAAGCTCAAGAAGAAATCGCGTTGCTGCTACAAGAACTATCTTTACATCAGCCAGCCATGGCTTTTGGTTATGCTTATCTTTCAAAGCGAATTTTATCGCAGGTAAACGATGAGCGAACAGCAGTATTTTCTTGTAGAAAGCTACTTGCTTTCTTGCAGGATGTATCAATACCGGTACAGGTGGTTCCTATGTTTTTGCAGGAAGGGCACTTTTATGAAGAAGCAAAGCAACTTGCATATGAATACCATGCTTCCATCTTACCCTTACCTTATGCAACAAAAGATAAACTACATGCATTACTTCAGCATTTGTATGACACTTATCATAAAGAAGGTACAAAATTGCTTATCACTTTTCATGCCAGTGAGGATTCACACTTCGAAAAACGCTGTCACGCCATTTGTGCAGAAATGAAGGATATGACTTGTTGCGATGAGAAGCAAAGCAAACAATTAGAAGAAACGATTCAAAGCTATCCATTATATATGTTATATGGTAAGCATGCTTCGGCTGCCAGCACGAAACGGATATCCTGTATGAGTGATAAAATTTTACGTAAACAGTTGTTTGATCATATCATGAGCATGTTGCAAGAGAAAGCTACAACTTAACCATTTATGGTTTGTCATGAGAATTGCATATCCTTTTGATGATAATGGAATAAAAACGCATCAATTCATTTAAAATTCAAGAAACTCCTCTTGTCGGAATACTATTTCTATTGTATAGTAAACATAGCAAAAGATTTTTTATAAGATGTGAATAACCTATGCAAAAGGCTGCATAGTATATAGTAAATCATAAGAATATTGGAGGAGTTTTTTCATGAAATTAAAACACGA
Source organism: Longicatena sp. (assembly GCF_982403165.1). Classification (NCBI taxonomy): domain Bacteria; kingdom Bacillati; phylum Bacillota; class Erysipelotrichia; order Erysipelotrichales; family Erysipelotrichaceae; genus Longicatena; species Longicatena sp. Next base: position 67,569 of record NZ_CEVYEL010000001.1, on the reverse strand, counting down.
TCATATGTTGGCACAATTGTGTCATTTTGGTTTCCGCTGTGAGGAGAAGACAGCGGATGGTTTTCTGCGCTATTCCAGACGTATTGGCGATCTTTTAATTACGGTTGCGAATGGTCAATTTGAAAATAAGATTCGTCTTTCTATGCTGGAAGATAAGGAAGGACATATCCGTACCTCTTATCATGATTTGCATGCTTACACGGATTTAATAGGGGCATTGGCACAAGCCGGTATGCTTTTGGAAGAAAGCTATGTCTTGCATCATCATGAAGAAGATCATGCCACTGTTTATGATATGCATGAGAATCCATTAATTGCATTTCCTAAGAAACCAGAAGGGTTTATGATCTAAACAAAGGGTTTGCAATCTCTTTTTATTAACAGTATAATGATGGAAATAAAAAGGGGTGAGCATTATGATTGATGGACATACACATTTAGAAAATGGGCCATTGACACCTGATTACTGTATGGAATTTATCGAGGCAGCAGTGGCAAAAGGGATAGATACTTTGCATATACTGGATCATACACATCGCTTTATTGAATTTGCGCCGATGTATGAACCCTTAAAGAAGGCCGATCCCAGACAAAAAGCATGGTTTGAAAAAAAACAGTTAGAGCCTTTACAAACCTACTTTGATTTAATCGCTGAAATGAAGTCAAAACAGCTTCCTATTGAAGTAAAATTTGGCTTAGAGGTTTGTTATGCTCCCAGGGATAAAGCATTTTTAAAAGATTTGTTACAACAATATCCCTACGATTTTCTGATTGGAAGCATTCATTCCATTGATGGTTTATTGTATGATATGGAAGCATTTTCCCGGGAAATATTATGGGATAAATACGATACAAACGCGATTTATCAGCGATATTATGAAATTATGGAAGATATGATATGCAGTGGTTTATTTACGCAAATCGGACATCCCGACCAGTTAAAGTTATTCCATTATACACCTACGATGGATATGACACCGATATATGAGCGGATTGCTGCTTTAGCAAAACGCTACCATGTTCAGATGGAAAATAATACAGGTATTTATTATCGCTATCATCATGAGGATATGGGGACGAATGCTGCTTTCCTTAACATTTTGAAGCAACATGGTGTGGACATCATAACTGCCAGTGATGCACATCGTAGTGAACATGTGGGGATGTATATAAAAGAAATAAGTGAATGAGCCTTTCCATAGGGCTCTTTTCTCTGGAAAGGATGTATATGAGTTTATATTTTGTAAGACATGGTCAAACCGATTGGAATCAGCAAGGGAAATTGCAGGGAAGAAGCGATATTCCTTTAAATGCTATCGGTATTCAACAGGCAAAAGATACGAGCAGGTTACTAAAAGATGTATCTATTGAAAAGATTTTTTGTAGTCCGTTAACGCGGGCCATGCAGACAGCGGCCATTTTGCAGGAAGTCACAAAATGCGATATCGTATATGACGACCGTTTAAAAGAGCGCTGCTTCGGTGATTTGGAAGGTAAGAAGATGAATACCATCACAACATACCTTTGGGATTTCCAAGCATTACCTTGCCCGCATGCAGAAGCAATGGATGCTTTCTTTCAACGTGTGCAGGAGTTTCTAAAAGAAATTACCACAGATCTTAGGACACATGATTATTTGATCGTAGCTCATGGAGGTGTATATCTGCCGGTACATGAATATTTTAAAGGATTACAACGTGAACAAGATCTGATGAAGATTGTGCCTAAGAATTGCACCCTAACTAAATTTGATGCATCACTCAGTATTCTTGTTTAATATTGTAAGGATGTTTTAATTGCCAATGAACCTATGCAATCGCATTGGTTTTTTATTACGATTGTATGAGCATCCTTTCTGCAAGAGCAAATGTGCAATGGATACAAATGAATCTATCACAATAATGGTAGTTCACAGAAAGGCTTTCTGGTGTTATACTTACCAATGTTGGGAATCCTAGTATATAAGATAGAAAGGAAGGTAGCTATGACAAAAATTGATATTATTTCCGGCTTTTTAGGAGCAGGAAAGACAACTCTGATAAAGAAACTGTTACAAGAAGCATTTGGAAAAGAAAAGATCGTCTTAATTGAAAATGAGTTTGGTGAAATCGGTATTGATGGCGGCTTTTTAAAGGATGCCGGTGTGGAAATTCGGGAGATGAATTCCGGCTGCATTTGTTGTTCATTAGTCGGTGACTTCAGCGAAGCATTAAAGAAAGTGATTAAAGACTATACACCAGATCGCATTATTATTGAACCAAGTGGCGTTGGAAAACTATCCGATGTCATTCAGGCAGTGCGCGGCGTTGCGGAAGAAATGCAGGTGCAGATGAACAGCTTTACGACAGTTGCGGATGCTTTGAAGTGTAAGATGTATATGAAAAATTTTGGTGAGTTCTTCAATAATCAAATTGCTTATGCTAATACGATTGTATTAAGCCGTACGCAAAACTTAAATGAAGAAAAGCTACACGACGTTATTCATGCGTTAAGACATGAGAATGAACATGCGCGTATGATTACAACACCATGGGAAAAACTTGATGGCAAGGAAATCTTACAGGCTATGGAACAAAGTGATGATCTGGCGAAAGAATTATTAGAAGAAAGTGCAATTTGTCCAGAATGTGGGCATCATCACGAACATGGTGAGCATCATCATCACGATCATGAACATGACCATGACCATGATCACACCTGCAGTTGTGGACACGACCACGATCATGACCATGAACATCATCATCACCATCACGCAGATGATGTCTTTACCAGCTTTGGCAGCGAAACGGTGAAGAAATTCAGTCAGGAAGAGTTAACAGCTATCTTAAACGCATTAGCTGATGAAGAAACCTATGGAATGATCTTACGGGCAAAAGGCATGTTAGAAAGTGATAAAGGGGAATGGCTATATTTTGATATGGTACCTCAAGAACATGAAATTCGTATTGGTGCGCCTACCTATACCGGACGATTCTGTGTCATTGGCTCTAAGTTAAATGAAGATGCACTGAAACAGCTGTTTCATGTAGAATAGGAGATCTTTATGACAGTACCTGTATATTTATTTACCGGTTTTTTAGAAAGTGGAAAAACCTCTTTAATCAAAGATACCTTACTGGACCCTGGGTTTAATACGGGTGAAAAAACGCTATTATTGGTATGTGAAGAAGGTATGGAAGAATATGATGAGGATTTTCAGAAAAAGACCAATACTGCCATCGTCACTGTGGATAAGTATGAAGATCTGACCTATAAATTCTTAAAAAAATGCGATAGCATGATAGAACCAGAACGTGTAATGATTGAATTTAACGGAACATGGAATCTGACCAATTTCCTTGATACGTTAGATTTTCCATATGACTGGTTGTTGGTTCAACTTCTTTCTACCGTAGATGCCTCTACCTTTGAAATGTATCTAAACAATATGCGCTCGATGATTTATGAACAATTGGTGCATTCTGAAACGATTATTTTTAATCGTTGTGATGAAGATACCAAGAAACTCTATTTGCGGAATAATATCAAGGCTATTAATAAAGGCGCACAGATTATTTATGAAATGAGAAATGGGGAAATCGCGGAACTTGGCGAAGAGGATATGCCATTTGATCTGCATGCAGATATTTTACAAATCCGCGATGATGATTATGGCTTATGGTATATGGACGCCATGGAACATCCGCAAAAATATGATGGCAAAATTGTAGAATTGAAAGGAAAAGTCATTTCGACACATGTAGATGATATTCCTAATGCTTTCGTATTTGGCCGTTTTGCGATGGTTTGTTGTGCAGATGATACATCGCTTATCGGCTTATTGGTACACTATGCATCTTCAAATGAGCTTTTGCCGAAAGAGTGGGTAAAGGTTCGCGCTAAGGTGAAACTTGAGTATGATGAAGAATATCAAGGAAATGTGCCTATTTTATATGCAGATGATGTAACAACGGTGGATGCATTAGCGGATGAGTTTGTTTATTTCAACTGATTTTTCATGAGGTATACTTTATAAATGATCATAAGGCATTAGCAAAAGAAGCGAATGCCTTTTTTAATTATATACTAGCGCAATATTACCTAATTTTCTGTTTGATTTAAACTTCTTAAGGTTTCCTTTCAATGCGCTTTTTTGCCTTTTTTTGTGTTATACTTCTAATAAAAGATGAAGGAGGGTATGCAGTTGAAAAAATTATTTGTGGGATGTTTAGCGATAGCCTTGTTAATTAGTAATATGACGGTCGTATCCGCACAAACGGCTACTGATACGACACAGGAAAAAACATCCACTTTTGATGGTATAGAAATTGTTACGGGCGAAACCTATCAACCGGTTTCTGAAGGTAAAAATACAATGAAGAATGTAGCTATGGGAGATACGATGGAAAAAGGAAATTTGTATCGTTCTGCCCGTGTTGCAGACCCTTATTGGGAAGAAGGGAAATTCTATGATGGCTATGGCACTTTATTGTATGGCGGAAATGCAAAGAAAATCATAGATGTTTCAGAATGGGAAGGAGTAATTGATTGGGAGAAGGTAAAAGCATCCGATGTAGATGGTGTTATCTTACGTGTAGGCTATGGGAACCAAATGATGGATAAACAGTTCTTGCGAAACTTAAAAGAATGTAATCGTCTGGGGATTCCTTATGGTTTCTATTTATACAGTTATGCGTATGATGCGAATTTTGCATATGCTGAGGCACAAGGATTGCTTGAAATGTTAAAGGGACAGGATCTTTCCAATCTGGCTTATCCAATTTTTTATGATATTGAAAACTTTGGAACATGGTCAGAAGATGGTGTTACCTACCATACTCCATCAACGATTGCGGCATATGAAGAAATCATTGCCACCTTTATTGCGCATATGAATGAGGCTGGTTATCATGGCAAGGTTCAAGTTTATTCCGGTCGTTATTATACACAAACGAAACTTAATTCGGAAAAGATTTTACCTTATGTTTCATGGATTGCCGAGTATGGTCCTAAATTGAATTATGTAAATACGTATTATGATGGAGAAGTGGCATGGCAGTATACGGAGAAAGGCAGTGTGGATGGTATTTCTTATGATGTAGATATCAGCAGTTTTGCCGGCGATGCAATGCATGTCATACTTCCTTCAAGCATTCAATTATCAGCTTCTACTGCAACACTTGAAACAGGACTGACCAAAAAAATCAATGCCAGCGTGTATCCTACAGGTGCTTACGATGCATTGTCATGGACAAGCAGCAATCCAAAGGTTGCACAGGTAAGCAGCAATGGCACGATTACCGCAGTGGCATCGGGAAGTGCAGTCATCACGGCAAAGACAGCTAATGGAAAGACGGCTTTGGTAAATGTGCTTGTAAAGACGCCAACGGTGAAATTATCAGCCATTTCTAAAACAATGTATCGTGGGGAAACAACTAAGCTAACAGCGACATCCAGTAACAAAAAGCCTGTATCTTGGACAAGTAGTGATCCTACGATTGCCAGTGTAGATAGCAATGGAACAATTAAGACACTAAAAAATGGTACGGTGAAAATCAGTGCAAGTGCTAATGGTGGTAAAGCTACATGTACCATCACGGTGAAAGAGCCAATTCAGATCAGTGCAACAACTTCTTCTATTTATCGTGGTAAAACAACGACATTAAAAGCAATACCGGCATATAGTACGACAATTACATGGATGAGCAGTAATCCATTGATTGCGACCGTAAGTTCTAATGGTGTAGTCACCGGTAAGAAAGCAGGAACGGTAACGATAACAGCCAAAGCGTTTGGCAAGAGTGTTACAAAAACAATTAAAGTGGTAGAGCCATCCTTAAAAGTAACAGGAAGTACATCACTTTATCGTGGTAAGACAACCACCTTAAAAGCCACAACTTCGTATAGTGCCAAGGTCACATGGACAAGCAGTAAACCATCGATTGCGACCGTAAGTTCTAATGGTGTAGTCACCGGTAAGAAAGCAGGAACGGTAACGATAACGGCCAAAGCGTTTGGCAAGAGTGTTGCGAAAACGATTAAAGTGGTAGAGCCATCCTTAAAAGTAACAGGAAGTACATCGCTTTATCGCGGTAAGACAACCACCTTAAAGGCCACGACTTCGTATAGTACCAAGGTCACATGGAAGAGCAGTAAACCATCGATTGCGACCGTAAGCTCCAGTGGTGTTGTCACTGGTAAAAAAGCAGGAACGGTATATATTTATGCGAATGCTTATGGAAAAAGTGTGAAATATAAACTTACGATAAAAGAGCCGGCTTTAAAGTTAAATAAGAGCAGCAGTTCAATTTATAAAGGGAAAACAACGACCTTAAAGGCCACGACTTCCTATCGTACCAAGGTCACATGGAAGAGCAGTAATTCATCAATTGCGACCGTAAGTTCCACTGGTGATGTCACTGGTAAGAAAGCAGGAACGGCATATATTTATGCGAATGCTTATGGAAAAAGCGTAAAGTGTAAAGTAACGGTGAAAAATCCGACAATTACATTAAATAAAAGCAAAGCAACTGCTTATGCTGGAAAAAGTTATACCTTAAAAGCAACAACCTCTTATCGTACGAAAATATCTTGGAAAAGCAGTAATACAAAAATTGCGACGGTGGATAGTAAAGGTATGGTAAAGCTTAAAAAAGCAGGTAAAGTAACCATATCCGCAACCGCTTTTGGGAAAAAGGTGAATTGTGTACTAACGGTGAAAAATCCGACATTGAAGGTAAGTAAGGCAAGCGTAAGCATCTATAGGAAGAAATCTTATACGGTGAAAGCTACAGCAGTACCTGGTGGAAAAGTAAGTTGGTCTTCCAGCAATAAGGCAATCGCAACCGTATCCAGCAGCGGAAAGATCACCGGGATGAAAAAAGGGACGGCTTATGTATATGCGAAGATTCACGGTTTAAAGAAAACAATTAAAGTTATTGTAAAATAAGGGCAAGATTGATATAATCAGCCCTTTTTTACGCATTTTATGTATAGAATAATAAAATATTATCTTAAATATACAGGTTATGAATTATTTACAACCGCTTTCATTTGTTATATAATTTGATACACTCCCGATAGAACTTGCATCTCTATACTGAAGGAGGATACATTATGAAAGTAAGACAACATCTGCAAGTGTCCGCAGAAGCTTTTTTTGCGGAGATTATGACATCGATTTGTGCAGATATTCAAAAAGAAACAAAGAAAAAAGTGCGCATGGCAATATTAGAAAAAGGATATTCCTATACCAAACGCTTGCCTAAGCGCAGCACGAAGAATGCCGAAGTGATTGTAAAAATCTTAGACTGCATTCCCAATCGTCGTTACTGTGCAAGCTTTACAAGCCAGATGGATATCACGATCGTATCTTACGACATTGAAGTGATGGATGCCGGCACGATTGCCGTAACCTATGAAGAAAATTATCAGCTGAAAGATGCCTATCAGCTGAAACATCGCTTTTTCAGAGATACGTTATTAGCAAAAGATGCCCAAAAACGTGGTATTAAATTATTGAAACATATTGAACATTGTATCATCAAACAGCAGAAAGCAGGTGCTGTGTGAGATGTTAACCATATCCTTAGAACCCAAGCAGAAGGATTTTATGGAAATCCTGTTAAACGCTGATGCGCCGATATCTATGATGATGCTACAAAAGCAATTAAATATGAGCAGACGCAGTGTATATTATATCGTCAATAAAGTAAATGAACTATTTGCCCAACTGCATATGGAACCTATTTCGAATATACGTGGGAAAGGCTATGTGATGAGTGAAACACAAAAGCTGCAGCTGAAGCCTTTTTTAGAACAACAACAGGATCATTTCCTGCGCCCTAAAGAACGTATTTTTTATCTTATCTGTTGGATGATGTATCCAACAAAACCGATTCACATAGAAGATATCATACAAACCTTGGATATATCACGCAATTCGGTTTTTAATGATCTTAAGGGACTGAAACATGAACTGTCTCATTATGATTTACAGCTAGAATTTGATTTAAAACAAGGGTATTTCATAACCGGTAAGGCATTGCATAAACGAGCTGTTCTTTTATACAGTTTAAAGATGTTGTTACATCGTGTGCATTATCGCAGCTTGAGCTTCCTGAATGTGGGGGAAGTAGAAGATTTTTATGAGCGCTTATTGCGTATCTCAGCTGAAATGGGAAATGAATTTGATAATGCTAATCTACTATCCATTTCCTGCCTGCTGGGAATCATTCATTACACGCATGATGAATTTGATTTCTCTTTATTGGAGTTGAAAAATTTAGCGGAAACAAAGGAATTGAATCTGATTGATACATACTTTCAAGATTTTCATGTACATGAACGCTTGTATTTGGCGGTACATCTGTTAGGCTCTAAGGCTGGGGAAGCCTTACAGGTAGAGGATGATGAAAATGATATTCGTTTGTTTGAATTGGCACAACGGATGAGTGATGCCTTTGAACGCATGGCATGTCTGCAGTTGGTTGATAAGAACGGCTTGATCAATTCCCTTTATCTGCACTTCAAATTATCTATGTATTATTACCGTTTATCTATTCAGGTAGTAAATCCTATGATACAGGAAGTAAAAGAGCATTATGCGGATATTTATGCGATGATTTCCATGATATGTCAAGATATGGCAAAAGCTTTTCCTTTCCCCGTTATGGAAAGTGAATTGGTGTATATTACCATGCATTTTGGCGGACATCTGCGTAAAGGAGGCGGTAAGTTTTATCGCCGTATCAAAGTATTGGTGGTTTGTCCAAGTGGTATTTCGACTTCAACGCTATTACGCAGGGAAATTGAAGATTTATATTCCAATGTGGATGTCGTGGCAACGACCTCAGCAGCGAATCTAGCGCAGTTTGAGGATGAAGTGGATTTTATTGTATCCACCATAACCCTTACCAGTGAAGTACCTTGGATACGAGTAAATACGATTTTAACACAAGAGGATAAATCGCGTATCGCCTCGATGATGATGTTGAATTATGAATCTTATACGATGGATCGCAAACAAGTGAATGGGTTATTTGATGTATTGCGAAAATATGTAGAGGAAGCACAAATGCCTCAATTACAGCGGGATGTCGTAGCATATTTGCGTAATGGCAATGTGTTGGTACATGTAGAAGAGGAAGAACAATTGCGTATCTTTGATGCTTTAAAACAGCAGACCATCCAGATCTTGGATGAACCAATGGAGTGGCAACAGGCGATCCATAAGGCCAGTGAGCCATTGTTGCATAGGGCAATCATCAAGAAGAGTTATGTACAAGCGATGATTGATTTATTATATGATTATGGTCCCTACATCGTATTGGCGAATGGTGTGGCAATTGCCCATGCCAATCCTGAGCAAGGGGCAAATGCTTTAGGATTATCACTGCTTATCAATAAACAAAGCATTACGTTTGAAGATGATGCCAACGTGCATTTTCTCTTTGTATTATCCAATCCTGATCAGGATAAACATTTGCATCTCTTACGCGATATCATGCGTTTGGCAAATGATACAGCTTTAGTAGATCAGCTTCTTAAGATGGACGATACGCTAGCTGTATTAGAAGGATTAAAGAAATTATCCAATATGCAATAAGGTATTAAAATAAAAAAAGGAGTCCAAGTGATTGCACAATGAAGTTCAGTCGGCTTGGACTTTTTCGTATCTTGCATGGTTGTTATAATGGCAACGTAAAGAGATGCATGTCTTACAAAAAAGGAGTGGATAAGGTGAAAGAAGAAAGTATTCAGCTTGCGAATATACAAATCGTATCACAGGTAAAGGATTGGCAAGAGGCAGTAACCTTAGGGATACAAAGATTAATTCTTCACGGTGATGTAAAGGAACAATATCTTAAGGCAGTCATCGATAACGTAAAACACTTTGGTACGAGTTTTATTGTTTCACCTTATGTTATCCTACCACATGCCAGACCGGAACAAGGAGTAATAAGAAATGCTGTTTCGATTGTCTTGGCACAAAAACCATTTTATTTTGATGAACAAAAGGTGCCGGTAAAGCTACTGCTGATCTTAGCACCGACAGATTCTCGCTCACATTTACAAATGTTGCAAAAGTTAGCGTATATCGTGAGTGACAATCAGACTGTCAAGCAGGTGATGGAATGTACAACACCAGAAGCGTTGTATGACATTTTCCTGCAGTATGAAGCTAAGGTGTAGAAAGATGGGGTGAGAATATATGAAATTTCAATTTGTTCCAGAACTGGTTAAAACGGATTTGGAGGCTGTTAATCAAAAAGAAGCCATCACATCACTTGTGACACTATTGAGGAAAGAAGGTTGTGTGCAGGATGATTACGCCGGGCTGGTACTGGAAAGGGAACAGCAGTATCCAACAGGTCTACAGACAAAAGGTGCGGCGATTGCTATGCCCCATGCGTTTGATGAGCGTATCAAAGATTCACATGTGGCAATCGGCATTCTGAAAGATGCTGTCAGTTTTCACAACATGGAAGATATGGAAGAAAGTCTAAATGTCCATATTATCTTTCTGTTAGCTGTTGGGCAAGCGCATGAACAGTTGGAAATGCTGAAGATCTTAATGGGATTGTTTCAAGAAGAAACGATGTTGCAAAAGATGCTGGCAACACATTCTTCGCAGGCAATCTGTGATATGTTGAATGGGTATGTGCAGCAACAAGCTTAAGAAGCAGAAAAGAGGATATAGAGATGAAAAAAATCGTAATTGCTTGTGGTGCAGGCTTGGCAACCTCAAGCATGGTAAAAGATAAGGTGGAAGCAATCTTAAAACAAAAAGGCATTGCTTTTCAAACAATGCAATGTACGTTAACAGAAGTTGATAATTACGATGGCAGCGTGGATTTGATTATAACGACCATGCGTGTCAGAAAGAAATATCATTCACCTGTACTTTCCGGCAGTGCTTATTTATCAGGTGTAAATGAAGATGAAGTAACCGCAAAAATGCTGGAAATCTTGCAAGGATAGAAAGGAGTTACGTATGCAAGTTGTAATGGATGTCATCAGTTACATTGTAGATCTGGGAAGCTATATCTTTGTCCCTATGCTCATGTGTCTGATTGGTTTATTGTTTGGTTTGAAGTTTCCCAAAGCTCTGCGTGCCGGGGCAACGGTTGGTGTTGGCTTGGTCGGTGTCAGTATCGTATCTACGCTAACATCACAATCTTTAGGCCCAGTCATTAATGAGATGGTAAAGGTCTTAAATCTAAATTTGACGGCAATCGATGTCGGTGGTTCACCGGCAGCAGCCGTAGGCTTTGGTGGGTTGTTAGGAGCATCACTGATCGTTATTATCATATTCGTAAATATCGTAATGGTTGCCTTAAAGCTTACCAATACGGTAAATGTCGATGTATATAACTTCTGGTACTTTGCCATAACAGCAGGTTTTGTACAGATTTTAACAGGTAGCTTCTGGTTAGCTATTTTAGCCGGTGTCACTCATGCCATCTTAGGCTTAAAGGTTGCGGATATCATGGCGCATCGTACCCAGCAAATCATCGGTATTGAAGCAATTGCCATTCCACATGGCTTTGCGGCAGCTAGTGCGCCTTTGTTCCTGCTGTTAGATAAAGTTTATGATCATATTCCTTTCTTAGCACATCGCAAGATGGAAGAAGAGTATGAAGAAGAAACCAAAAAAGGAATTGGCCATTATATCGGAGCTATCTTTGGAGAACGTATTTATTTGGGATTGATCATGGGTATGTTCTTTGGTATCGTAGCCGGCTATGATTTTAAGGGAATTGCCGATGTAACGATTAAAACAGCAGCCTTGATGGAATTATTCCCAACGATGGTTAAAATGCTGGTAAATGGTTTAATACCGATTTCCAATCAAGCAAAGCAATTCTTCACCAAGCATTTTGCGGACCGTGAATTGTATATCGGCTTAGATTCTGCTGTTACCATCGGACATCCGGTGACAATATCTGTTGGTTTCTTAATGATTCCTGTCTTTATGATCGTAGCGGCGGTGTTACCGGGAAATACGACATTGCCACTAGGAGAAGTACCGTTTGCGGCTTTCTATGTTTGCTTTGCGACGATTGTACATCGCGCAAATCGCAGAAGAACGATTGTATCCAGCTTGATCTTTATTCCAATCGTGTTATGGATTTCCAGTTGGGCTGCCCCTATGTTTACAGAGCTGGCACACAATGCAAATCTGACACTGGTAGCACAAAATCAGCAGGCAACTACGATGGCTTTAGGAAATCTGTTTATTTTAATTCCAACCTTATTAGCGGAAATACCGGTGGTTGGCGCTATTGCCTTGATTGTCATTGATGTAGCAGTCATCTTCGGTGGTAAGGCCTTGGAAAAATATTATGCGAAAGAAGACGCAAAATTTGAAGAAACAATTGGGATAGAATCCTTATAAGGAGTGTTAAAAAAATGAAAAAATTAACGATTGGTGTAGTAGGTGCAGGTATTTATGGAAATTATCATATCCATACCTATTGCTGTGATAAAAATGTTGAACGTGTGGTATTTTGTGATTTGAATGAAGAACGCAGAATAGCCACGGCTGATAAATATCAGATAACCGGTTATAAAACCGTAAAAGAAATGATTGCGCAGGAGCAGTTAGATGCAATCAGTATCGCAACACCGGATCCATATCATTTTGAACCAGCCAAAGATGCCATGGAAGCCGGAATCAAGTATTTGTTTATTGAAAAACCACTGGCTACCAGTGTAAAAGAATGTGAAGAATTAATTGCCTTAGCTGAAAAACACGGAGTTAAGATTTCGGTAGATTTTCATAAGCGTTGGGATCCTGCCTATAATGCCATCCGTGATGAAATCAAAAAAGATGAGGATACCTTTATCCGTGGCTATATGGCGCTGGATGATATCATTGATGTGCCTAGAAAGTGGTTTACTTGGACAGATAAATCGTCTCCTGCCTGGTTTCTAGGGGTACATTGTTATGATTTAATTCGTTATATAACAGACAGTGAAGTAGAAAAAGTATATGCAGTCGGTAATAAGGAAGTATTGAAAAAGGAAGGTTATCAGACATATGATAACATACAGGCAATCTTGACGATGAAAGATGGCAGCAACTGGACGGTAGAAAACAACTGGATCCTGCCTGTGACTTTTCCTAAATCCAATGATGGACAGCTTGTTGTCGTAACTGAAAAGAAATATTTTAAGAATGAATCCTATCGCGGTGTTAAGAGCTTTACGGATAAGAAAGAGTCGATTCCTAATTATATCTTCATGAATTTTACCCAAGACAGTGCCAGTGGCTTTGGTTTAGAACCAATGCAGGAATTTGTGGCTGATATTTTATCAGACCGTCCATTTAGAACTTCTATTTATGATGGTTTACAGGCAACGCGCATTGCACAGGCGGTACATGATTCTTGTGAAAGCGGAAAGGTCGTGTATTTATAACCATGGTGTGCATCGCCTCTAAACAATTACGGGTAGAAATTGATGAACTGGGTGCACAAATGCGTTCCTTGTATAGCATCCCACAGCAAATGGAATATTTATGGCAAAGAGATGCGGCGATATGGGGCAGCAGTGCTCCTGTCGTCTTTCCTGTCATAGGAAAGCTACACAATTTATCCTATCAGCTGGATGGAAAAACCTATTCCATGCGTTCTAATGGCATCCTGCGGTATGAAACGTTGCCCATTCTTGCGCAGGGAGAATCGTATGTGGAGTTTTTGTTCACCAGTACACAAGAAACAATGAAACAATATCCGTATCAATGCCGCGTGCGTCTGCGTTATGAAGTGATCGATAATAAGCTCATTGTAACAGCAGCGATTTCTAATGATGATACACGTACTCTATATTATAATTATGCCGGACATCCGGGGTTCCGCATTCCTTTAGATGAGAATGAATCCTGTGATGATTATTATGTAGAATTTGAGAAACCGGAAACAATGAATATTTATGAGGTATGTGAAAGTGGGCAGCTGCTACAGAAACAACAACCCTTCTTTCATGAAGAACGACGTTTCTTCATACGCAAAAATCTGTTTCAAAAAGAGGCATTGGCATTTATCCATCCTGCATCAACGAAATTGCATATTCGCTCATTGACAAAGCAAACAAAAATAACTGTTGATTTTACCGGCTTTGATCATGTGGGAATCTGGTCACCATATCATAAGGAGAAAAAGCTTTCCTTCCTATGTGTGGAGCCATGGATCGGTCATACGGACTTTTATGGCTATGAAGGCGATTTTAGTAAACGAGATGGCATTGCTTCTTTAGCACCGAAAAAAACAAGCGTACATCAATATAGTATTACCATATCTTAAAGGCGGATTGTTAAAATCGTAAACCCTTCTTACATAACTTACAGATAACAACTTTCGCTTTGGATGTATCATGAGATGAGCATGGTACATCTTTTTACTATGGAAGATAAAGAGGAGTATCCCTAAGAAAGAAAATTGTGCACTTTTCATAGCCGTGTTATACTGATAATATGTATATGGGAGGTATGATCATGGGATTCTTTAAAAAACATAAAGCAAAGCAGGAACAGCTTGTTCCTTTGGAGGTATATGAAGAAAATGAAATCCAAGAGCTGGAAGCATATATTCAGAAAACCTTCGGCCCTTTTGAAAATGTTTTTCACGAAATCTTTTCGCCGGATATTCATGTGGATATTGCCATAATAGCTCCTAATGAAACAGATCCTTATTATAAACTTGTCACCATGGGTATGGGTGCGCATGATATGGAGGTACCATCGCAATTTGCTGCGTATGAATTACGCAATGCCGAATTGCTAATCTATCTTCCAGCAGATTGGAACATCGAAAGTAATGATGAAAATGATTATTGGCCACTTCGTTGGCTGAAAATAATCGCTCGGATGCCGATAGATTATCATACATGGGTCGGTTATGGTCATACCATTGCAGCTGGATCCGATCGTGCAACGCTATCTGATAATAATCAATTTGAGGGGATTGGGCTGATTGAAGCATTAGAAGCCGAAAAGAAACCGGCGTGTGTGCGCTTAAGCAGCGGAAAACTCATCCGTTTTTATCAATTGTTACCTTTATATGGGGAAGAAATGGAGTATAAGCTACACTGTCAGGATATGGAGGCATTGTTAGCTAAATTTGATGATGATTTCTCACTTGTCGTCGATATTCATCGTAAAAATTATGGAAAGCTTTGAGTTTATAAAAGTCGGTTAACAATGATAGGATCACTCCTTTCGTAAACAACGTTTTCTTTATTTACGTTGTATACATAGAAGTATTCATATCACAATAAGACTGACTTTTTTTGTTTAAAATGAGCATTTCATATTGACAAGATAAGTACCTGGTATTATATTTAGCTTGCTAACAATTAGCAAGCTAATGATTGGGGGTGAAGAAATGAAAACGCCATTTTATCTTATGGTATTTAAAACTTTTCATGCACAGCGCAACCAAATTCGCAAAGATATGGAAAGTTATGAGCTTTCTCCGGGACAACCGAAGGTTTTACGCTATGTTTTAGGAAATGAGAATTGCATGCTGAAAGATATTGCCGAAGCGTGTGATGTAGAATGTGCTACAGTTTCCCGTATTTTAACTTCGTTAGAAGAGAAAAAAATGTTGATACGTACAATTGATGCGAAAAATAAACGCGCATTGAAATTATGCATTACCGAAAAGGGCAAGCATGCTTTACAAGAATGGAATGCCCATTGTAAAGAAGTGGAAGCATTGTCATTGAAAGGTTTTAGTGAGGAAGAGCAGGAGCAATTTAAACAGTTTCTTAACCGTATGTATCACAATCTTAGCAATAAAACGTTAGATTAGGAGGTAAGATTATGCTGAAACGTATGTTTCCTTATATGCATAAGTATCGCAAATATCTATGGCTAAGCTGTTTCTGTGTGGTTGCGGAAACCGTATTTGAGTTGGTCATTCCTTTATTAATGGCGGATATCATAGATGTTGGGGTTGCCAATCAAGATAAGACATATATTTTGTTACAAGGCTCTAAGATGATTGCATGTGCATTGCTGGCACTGATTTTAGGGGTGCTGTATGCACGCTTTGCGGCAACGGCAGGGCAAGGATTTGGAGCAGAATTGCGAAAAGATGAGTTTAGGAAAGTTCAGGAATTTTCTTTTGCGAATACCGACCATTTTTCTACAAGTTCTTTGATAACCCGTTTAACTAGTGATGTTACCATTTTGCAGACAGCCATTTCCAATGGAATACGGCCCTTTGTTCGCTCACCGGTCATGTTGCTGACAGCTTTAATTTTAACCTTTACGATTAATAAAGATCTAGCCATCGTATTCTTGATAGCAATCCCGATATTGGGCCTTGGTTTATTTCTGATCATTCATAAGGTAGGTCCTTTATATCGTTTGATGCAGGCATCCATCGACAAGGTAAATACCATCGTTCAAGAGAATCTGATTGCCATACGTGTGGTGAAATCCTATGTGCGAGGCACGTATGAGAAGGCCAAATTCCAAAAGGTCAATGAGCAATTACGCTATGCAAGTGAAAAAGCATTCCGGACTTCTGTATGGAATCTGCCATTGTTTCAGGTGGTTATGTATACGACCATTTTATGTATTCTCTGGTTTGGGGGAAATATGATTTTCGTTGGTACGATGAAAGTCGGGGAATTGACCGGGTTTTTAAGTTATGTTTTACAGATACTGAATTCTTTGATGATGATTTCCAATGTCTTTTTGATGTTGACACGATCACTTGCCAGCTGTGAACGTATTATTGAAGTGCTGGATGAACCATTGGATATCCATGATGAAGCAGGAGCTGATGCTTATATTGAACATGGAACGATTGATTTTTCTCATGTGTATTTCAAATATAAGAAAGATGCTGAAGAATATGTGCTGCGTGATATCAATCTGCATATTCCAGCCGGTTCTACCATCGGTATTCTGGGAGGTACCGGTTCGGCAAAAACAACCTTGGTACAGTTGATACCACGTTTATATGATGTGGAAGATGGCATCGTATCCATTGATGGACGCAATGTGAAAGCATATCCTTTACAGCATTTACGTGATGCCATTGGTATGGTATTGCAAAAGAATACTTTATTTTCCGGAACGATTCGTGAAAATCTGTTATGGGGAAATGCGCAGGCGGATGATGAAGAGCTAGACTGGGCGTGTGAGGTTGCTTGTGTAAATGAGTTCTTACCTAATTTCCCTAAGGGATATGAAAGTGATTTAGGGCAAGGCGGTGTTAATGTATCTGGTGGACAAAAGCAGCGTCTTTGCATAGCAAGAGCATTGCTGAAACATCCTAAAGTCTTAATTTTTGATGATTCCACGTCAGCTGTGGATACCGCAACCGAAGCGCATATTCGAGAAGGCTTAGCAGCTTTAAAAGACACAACAAAAATTATCATTGCGCAACGGGTCACCAGTGTAATGCATGCGGATCAGATCATCATCTTAGAGGATGGAGGTATTCATGCCATCGGCACGCATGAAGAGTTGTTGGCAAAGGATGCCATTTATCAGGAAATTTATACTTCACAACAGGAAGGAGCTGGTTTCCATGGCTAAACAGATTACGGGAAAGAAACCCCAAAATATGCGGAAAACCTTAAAAACCTTTCTGCATTATTTAGGAAATCATAGCTTTGCTTTGTTGTTTGTTGGGGTATTGGTAATTGCCAGTGCAGGAGCGAATCTATATGGCACCTATATGTTACAACCCATCATAGATAATTATATTGTTCCTCATGATTACGATGGTTTAATCATGGCCATTCTGTTTATGGCTTTGATGTATGGCAGCGGTGCTGTATGTACGGCTATTTACAAACAGCTGATGACGCATACCTCACAAAAGATCGTTATGGAAATCCGTCAGGATTTATTTGCGAAAATGCAGAAATTACCATTACGCTTCTTTGATTCAAATACGCATGGGGATATTATGAGCCATTTTACAAACGATTTGGATACGGTACAGGATGCAATGAATAACTGCTTTGATAATCTTATCCAAAGCTTTACCATGATAATCGGTACATTGATTGCCATCTTTATTTTAAACTGGCAGCTTTCATGTATTGTTATGATTTTTATGATTATTATGTATTTGCTGATTCAGTATTACAGTAAAAAGTCTAAGTATTATTTTTCGCATCAGCAAGCAGCGATGGGAAAATTAAATGGGTTTATCGAGGAAATGGTTGATGGTGTTAAGGTCGTTAAAGTATTTAATCATGAAGAACCAAACTTTGAAGAATTTGAACGCCGTAATGAAGCATTGCGCAGTGCAGCTACCGAAGCACTGACTTATTCTGGAAGAACTATACCAACGGTTGTGTCATTGTCATATTTCAACTACGCAATTGTCGCATGTATTGGAGGTTTCTTCGCAATCGCTGGAAATCTTGGCCTTGGGGCATTATCCGCATATTTGGTATATGTACGTCAAACAGCTTTGCCAATCAACCAATTCACGCAACAGTTAAACTTTATGTTAGCCGCAATGGCAGGTGCTGAGCGTATTTTTGATATGATGGAAGAATGTGAAGAGGTAGATAATGGAGAAGTAACCCTTACACGGGTCCGTCTGTTAGCCGATGGCAGTATGCAGGAATGTCAGGAATATACAGGACATTGGGCATGGCGACATCCACATGATGGTGAAATTGAACTTGTATTGCTGCGTGGTGATGTCCGTTTCCATGATGTTGTTTTTGCCTATGAACCAGGGGTAACGATCTTAAAAGACATTAACCTATATGCCAAACCCGGACAGAAAATTGCCTTTGTGGGCAGTACCGGAGCCGGCAAGACAACCATCACCAATTTGATCAACCGCTTCTATGATATCGAAAGTGGCAGTATCACCTATGATGGGATAGATGTAAAGCTCATTGCCAAAGATGATTTACGTCGTTCGATGTCCATCGTATTACAGGATACGCATCTGTTTACGGGTACGATTGCGGATAATATTCGCTATGGAAATCTACATGCTACCATGGATCAGATTATTGAGGCAGCAAAACTGGCAAATGCTCATTCTTTTATTAAGCGTCTTCCTGATGGATATCATACGATGCTGAGTGGAGATGGAGCAAACTTATCACAAGGACAGCGTCAATTGCTTGCGATTGCCAGAGCAGCAATCGCTAATCCTCCAGTTCTGATCTTAGATGAAGCAACTAGCTCTATTGATACACGTACGGAAAAACTGATTGAACAAGGAATGGATAAATTAATGCAAAATCGTACCGTCTTTGTGATTGCCCACCGTTTATCTACGGTTCGCAATGCCGATGCCATCATGGTCTTAGATCATGGAGAAATTATCGAACGTGGAAGTCATGAAGAACTATTAAAACAAAAAGGACGTTATTATCAATTATATACCGGACAGTTTGAATTAGATTGATAAGATAGATTTCCATGTCTTTGTAACCTTTTTTAGAAGTATTAAGGGCAGCTACGTATAAATAACTGCTCTTTTTCATTAAGAATCAAAAAAATTACTGTCATGTGACATTATGGTATATAATAGATAGCATACAGTAGGGGTAATGGTCATGAAAAACAAAGATAAACTAAGGCATGTTTCGCATACCAATGAATGGTTAGAACATATTTATGAAACCATCATTCAGAAGGATGAAAAAGAATATGCTTTTGTGGAAATGAATATCAAACAATTTCGCTATATTAACATCGAATATGGTTGTGCCTTTGGTGATCATGTATTAGTCAGTATGCAACAGCTTTTAGAAACACAGTTAAAAGGACGTGGCTATGTCGCAAGACGATATGCAGATACCTTTGATTTCTTTGTTGAACATAATCATGAGACGCATGTCTTGGATTCTTTTCTGATGGATATCATAGATGCTGTATTTGAAAATGGAATAGAAGGATTACATAAAAATCTATATACCTCTTTTGGCATATATTTATTGCATGAGGAATGTCCACCTTTTGCGAAGTTACAGACATTGGCAGGCATTGCGCGAAAACAATTACATCACGACAGACGGACCTTCAGCTATGAATTGGCGCAGCAAGATGTCGTGCAAGAATATTTAAAGACCTATCGCTTATCGACAAAGCTTACTCAGGCGCGCTTTCTTAACCAGTTTCAGATTTATATTCAACCTAAGGTAGAACTGCAGACACACAAAATCTGTGGCGGTGAGCTGTTGATGCGGTGGATATTAGAGGATGGGACGATGGTTCCCTTAAATGAATTTATGTCTACCTTTACCAAAAATGGCGATTTATATATGATTGATTTACAGCACTTTGATAAGATGTGTGCTTTCCTTCAGCAGCGCATAAAGAAACATAAGGCAGTAGTGCCAATCAGTTTTAATGTGACCAATTTAACCGTTTTTGATGGTGATTTTCTACAAGATTATCTAGGGACGTTTCGCCAATATTCTTTACCGAAAGATCTGATTGAATTTGAATTTACCGAAGATATTCATTTTGAGAAAAAAGATCAGGTACAAGATATAATTGATATTTTCCGCAGTGAAGGATTCACTTGTACCTTAGATGATTTCGGTAATGGTTTTTCTTCCTTTGATTTGTTAATGAATGCTGCCATTGATATTATTAAGCTAGATCGTTTGTTTTTTCAGGGCATGTTGAGTGAACAGCGAAAACGGGTCATCCATAATATCATCGACATTGCGAAAATCAAGGGAATCAAGGTCTTGGCTGAAGGTGTGGAAACAAAAGAATATGCACGGTTTGTAGAAGCAGAAGGCTGTGACTATATACAAGGCTTTTATTATTATCGTCCAATGCCTTTGGGTGAATTTGAAAAGCTTTTAGACAGTGATAAGATCTTGCCCTATACGATGGATGATAAATAAAAGGATTGTGTTCAGCAGGTGGTTTTGACTATGTTATAAACATGGCGGATCCACCTTTTTTGGTAAATTTGTACCTTCATCATAAAACAGAAAAAGAAAACCGGTAATTTTATAAGGTTATTTTGCTTTTTCATAAGGTATGTAGTATATTAATATTGGAAAATTAAGGTTGTGCATATACAAAATGAAGGAAGGGTAAAGGAATGGTAAGAAAAATTGGAATCGACTTGGGGACAACCAATCTGTTGATTTGTTTAGACAATAAGGGTGTCATCGTAGATGAACCATCTGTCATAACGGTAGATGCCTCTAGCAAGAAATGTATTGCGGCAGGATTAGATGCCAGAGAGATGTTGGGACGTACACCTAAGAATATGCTTTGTATTCGCCCATTGAAGGATGGGGTGGTCGCTGATTTTGAAGCAACGGATATGATGTTAAATTATTTTCTTAAGAAATGTGAATTAAAAGGAATGTTTAAAAAGAACATTATTTTGATTTGTCATCCGACTAAGATAACATCCGTTGAAAAGAATGCGATTCGTGATTGTGCATATCGTGCAGGAGCAAAGAAAGTTTATTTAGAAGAGGAACCAAAGGTTGCGGCTGTGGGAGCTGGTTTAGATATTGGTAAAGCAAGTGGTAATATGGTACTAGATATTGGGGGAGGAACAAGTGATATCGCCGTATTGTCTTTGGGTGATATTGTATGTTCAACATCAATCAAAACAGCCGGAAATCGTATTACTCAGGATATCATTGAAAATGTTCGATCAAAACGTAAGATGTATATCGGTGAACAAACAGCAGAAGAAATCAAACAGAAGATCGGAAATGCGATGGTCGTAAAAGATGCGGAAACCATTTCCGTGAGTGGACGTGATGTGGAAACTGGACTTCCTCATGCTATAGAAATCAATAGCAATGAAGTAGAAAGCTATATTCGTGGTAGCCTTCAAGAAATTGTACATGCCACAAAGACCATTCTTGAGGTTACTCCTCCAGAATTGGCATCTGATATTGTTCAGCATGGATTGGTGCTGACAGGTGGAGGTGCCTTGTTGAGAAATCTGGATACCTTGATGCGCAATGAGTTGATGATTCCGGTATATGTTGCTGAAAATGCGCTGCACAGTGTTGTGGATGGCTGTAACATCATGCTGCAGAATTTATAATAAATGAATGTAAGTAAAGAATACCGATAAAGAATACCGAAAGAACCCCCTATGCTTTATGCATAGGGGGTATAGCATTATATAGGATATGGATGGATACCATTATACATCTTTGTCACAAGTATATCGCGGTAATCCAAGGCTATGTTTACCATATTCAATCGCTTCTTTAGGACAACGATTGATACATGCCATGCAATGCGTACAGTGCTTTCCCCATACCGGTTTTCCCTTTTTCAATTGAATATTGTTAAGTGGGCATACGTTAACACATTGACCACAAGATATGCAATGATCACTCGCATAAAATTTTTTTGCATGGACCATAACAGGATAAAACAGATAATTTACAATTCCACTCTTTATTCTATCCATGAAAGATATTGTTGTATGTGGCAACGGCATTCCTTTTTTAATAGTAAGAGCCGTATGATCGATGATACTTTCCGCCTGATCAATGATTTGCAAAGCTTTATCTTTTGTTGGGGTAGTAAATAATGCGATATAGTTTTCCGGCATGATGATCTTGATGCAGCCATAGTAATTCATGTTCTTTTCAGCACACAATCTTTTAAGATATTTCCCTGCGTTACCGATACTATCACCACAGGTCATTACAAAATAAATATTCTTATTTCCTGTGAACTTTGTTTCCCTGATCCACGTATGGACAATACGTGGTATTCTCCATGCATATGTTGGGACAACAATGACCCATGGGCGTTGTGAGGTTACTTTTGCATTGTCCTTTTCTTTACATTTATCAAAAAGATTCATTACCTCATCTTGAATCATTTTACTTATTCGTTTTGCTACATATTCACTATTTCCTGTACCTGAAAAATATAAAATCATAGGGCATTCTCCTTTGCGTTTGTTTTCGGCTTTATGCTGGCCGAAATTAAGTTCATTAACTTAGCAAGTTCTTTCCAATGCAATATCTCTTAACTTGTTCAATACATTCATTCATAAAATTTAGATGTCTTTTACGAATGCGTTCTCTTGTAACATTCTTTGACTATTGTATCTAACATACGCATGAAAATCAACTTTGGTAAAGCATGTCTTTCGCATAAGAGGGGTGTATGTTTTGCGTAATGAGCACAAGATGAAAGCCTTAGCGTAATAGCGAGAATGGATGTGAATGTTTCTATCACGTAATCAGGATGAACATTACCTAATGGGAATGCTAAAGAATATGAAAAATAGGCAATTGGAAAGATATTGATCATCCTCTGGATCCGAATCTTAAAACAATAAACTATTATAAGTTAATTCTTAGATAGTGGTATAATGAGTGTATCAAAAACAACGATAAGTTGTTAAAAAGAAAGGTGATTTTTATGTTGAAAGCTGCTTATATCGTGCCACATCCACCCATTCTGCTTCCCGAAATAGGAAAGAAAGAGGAAGAAAAAATCAGTCTCACAAGGCAAGGCTATGAAACGATTGCAAAAGATATCGCCCGTATTCGTCCACAAACAATCGTGATATGCTCACCGCATGCACCGGCCTATATGGATTATATTCATATTTCCGATGGAGAACAAGCGTATGGTGATATGCGTGCATTTGGCTGTGAACAGGTGCAATTTCATGAACATTATGATGTGGATTTCATCAATGTCCTTTGTTCCCTGGCCCAAAAGGCTCATTTGCCGGCTGGTACCCTGGGGAATCAGGAACCTGTATTAGATCATGGTACGATGGTACCACTTTACTTTATAGAACAAGCATATCGTGATTTTCAAATGGTCCGTATTGCTGTATCCGGTTTGGATAGAGATACGCATATACAATTTGGAGAATGCATATATAAAGCCGCAACATCCTGTGGGAAGGATGTAGTGCTCATAGCCAGTGGCGATCTGTCACATAAGCTCAAGAAAGATGGACCTTATGGCTATACCAAAGAAGGGCCTGCCTTTGATGAGGCCTTTGTAAAACTTTTAAAAGCAGATGCTTTGAACGATATTACCACTTTACCTAATGATATTTGTGAAAAAAGTGCTCAATGTGGTCTACCTGCTTTTCAGATGATGTTGGGGGCAGTTCAGCATCAATATGAGCATTGTCAATTTTTATCTTATGAAGGAGCATTTGGGGTAGGCTATGCAACGGCAATTATTCGGATGAAAATGCAAGATCCCTATGTAGCCCTGGCTCGTAAGGCACTGGAAACCTATGTCAAAGAAGGACGTATATTAAGAGACGATGAGGTAGAAGATAAAACGCTTTGCCAACAGCATGCGGCAGTATTTGTGAGCATACAAGAAAAAGGACAACTACGTGGATGCATCGGTACGCTGCAAGCAACAAAAGAACATATCGCACAGGAAATTATATCCAATGCGATTGCGGCCGGCAGTCGTGATCCGCGGTTTCCTCCTGTACAAAAAGAAGAACTTGCACACCTTGTGTATCATGTGGATGTGTTATGTGAGCCAGAGCAGATTACATCCTTTGCCCAATTGGATGTGAAACGTTATGGCATCATTGTAAGTGATGCCTATCATCAAGGCGTGTTGTTACCTGATCTGGAAGGTGTGGATACGATACAACAACAGGTAGCAATTGCTTTACATAAGGCAGGAATTGATGAAAACGCTTCTTACACCTTAGAGCGCTTTGAGGTGATACGTCATGAAGAATGTCGTTTGTGATCTTTGTTTTCATCATTGTGTACTGAAGGAAGGACAACGCGGATTCTGTCGAGCTCGTATCGTCAAACACGGTAAAATAATTTGTGAAAACTATGGAAAGATTACCTCATTGGCTTTAGATCCCATCGAAAAGAAACCGTTGCGAAGGTTTCATCCCGGCTCTAATATCTTATCCATAGGCAGCTATGGCTGTAATATGCGCTGCCCATTCTGTCAAAATCATGAAATCAGTATGAGCGAGACGATACCATATCATCCCATTTCACCTGCAACCCTTGTTGAATTGGCTTGTGCGAAACGAAAAGATGGAAACATTGGTATTGCCTTTACATATAATGAACCTTTGATTTCCTATGAATATGTTTTCGATTGCGCAGTTGCAGCAAAAGCTAAAGATCTAGCAGTTGTCATTGTCAGTAATGGCATGATCGAAACAACCAAATTATTAGCGCTATTGCCCTATGTTGACGCAATGAATATTGATCTGAAAGGATTTCAAGATAACATCTATGAGGAATTAGCCGGTAATTTGGAACAGGTGAAAGAAACGATTCGCTGTGCTGCAGCCCATACGCATGTGGAAATAACTTCGCTTATCGTTCCCCGGCGTAATGATGCAATCGCAGATATGCTGAAACAATGTGAATGGCTGGCCCAAATTGATACAAATATACCACTACATATCACACGCTATTTTCCACACTATCATCAATTGGATGCTACTACGGATATCCGGCTGCTAGAACGCTTACTTCAAGGAGCTAAGCAATATCTGACTTATGTCTATAAAGGCAATTGGTAGGTTTTTGTACACAGTCAAATACATGCAGAAGGAAGGGAAGTGCTGTTCGCAAAATAGCATTTCTTTTCTATTACATGAGAAGAAGTATAATAAAGCAAGCGGTCATAGCTATTAGAAAAACGTTAATTTTCGTAATAGTAACAGCAATATAAATGTTAAATCTTTGAAATAAGAATAAAAAAAGATTAAAAATCTGATCATCTGCATAAACACAGGGACTTTAAGCAATATGAATGAAAAGGCAAAAGAGATTTACCGTTAATTTACTACTATTGAAAGAATCTTGATATGACAAAGAAAATAGCATAAAGAAAAGTAAAATGGCATTTTATACAAGATATGAGATGTCTTTTCGTTGCTGTAACACAGCATAACTTGTCCTTTTTCTGCTTGATTGTCTATCATTTTTTAGAGCATGCATTGTCAAGAGCTTGTTGCGTAAGCAATGCTTGCACTCTTGAAAAAACATGGGATAAAAAAATATATATAACATATAGCAGAAAACGGATGACGGTCTATATTGCAAATGTTATAATATTGTCAATTACCTTATTTATACGGGAGAAGAATATTATGGATTTTGCTATATTTAGATTGTTTATACGGGTTTCATTATTTGTTATAGCTTTAATTGCTTGTATTATCTATCTTATCAAAAAGAGAAAGCTTGTTTATGCGATATTTTTTGATAAAGAAGCGATAAAAAAAGAATATACTGGAAAAAACGATATAATATTTCTTCGATTGGCGAATGCCGTCTTTATGATAATTGCCATTCTTTTAATCTTATATTTGAAAGATTTTGTTTTAGATATGCCTTATATCATAAACAAACAGTATAGCTATGCAGAAGGATATGTGACTGAACAAGCTCATGGTGGTGCGGATGTATCTTCTGAAAGAAGAAGTATTTTTCTATATGATGAAGTTACAAATGATGAAATCGAATTTACAGTATTTTCTGGGTATGTTGATAAACATACTTATTTAAAAATACAGTATCTTCCACATACGAAATATGGTGCTATTTTAGAAGATAAATAACATACAATTTTTTCTTTTTTGGTAATGTGATGCTATTAGTTGAACAGACGGAGTGAGCCTGCGGCGAGCGAAGATTAAGCCCCCGTTATCTAAAAAAGGGGGCAGAAAAAACAAAAGACAATGGACATTCACAAACGGAAAAAGCTGTATTTACAAGGTAAAACTGCATTTTATAAGGTGTGATATAAAAAGTATCTATTTCACACGGCAAATATATATAAACTTATTGAGGAGGATTATGTAAATGAATATTGCAATGATTTTAATAGGTGGTCTTATTTTTCTTTCTTTTCCAGTTATTGTTTTGCAAAAAATCAAAAAAATGAAACAAGAAAATACAGACGAGGCAAAGAAAAAATTAAATTTATTTCTTATTTGTATGATGCCCGTTCCAGTAATAGCTATTGTACTTATTTTACTTGGTCTTAAAGCATTTATATAGTAAACATCAAAGCTTTATAAGTGAAATGAGGGATTCTATGGATAAAAAGGAACTTATAAAACTTTATTTACAAAATGTGGATAAAATGTTCGGATATGCCAACATGGACGCATATATTGATGAGCGATTAAAGAAATATATGAAATACTTGTCAAAGTGAAGAACCACTATTGTTGTTGAATGATTTTGAAAAAATTGATTTACCGATTATGTATTTAACAGCAGGTAAAAAAAGAGTTTTGGATATTGAAAATTATAGGCAAGAAGTGGTAAAGAAAATACAAGCACTTCATTACGATCAGAGTAGTTGGTCTTAGGATAGACTGCTTTTTCTATACATCTTTTTATTGACAGGCAATTATCAAGATACGGTAGTTGCCTTTTTTGATTGGAGGAATTTTAGAATGAATGATAAAAACTTTATTGAAGAATTAAGGCAAAAACGTGCCACCCAAATAAATAAACGGTTTTATTACTTGTGGTGTTAACTGTCTAAGTAGAAAATGATACTACATCTGATAACATATGGATGTCAAAAGAGTAGGACTCACACGAAACGGTGAACTTGCTTTTTTCTATTCCTTTCGACAAATGATATGAGAACGGTTCCATTCTTTATGAATTCATACAAATGATGTGAATTGTCATGGAAATATAGCACGGACACTATAAAAATATGCAGAATTTTAGTATAATGAAAGATATTGCGCAGGAGGTAATCATATGGAACAAGAGCTGTTTGAGAAATATACGAAAACATATGGAAAACGCTTTACAAGAAAGCAAAAACATAAATTTGCAAAAGCTTTGCATGAAGACATGACGCAAGCCGGTTATGAAAAGACGATGATAAAAGGCAGCAAGCTCATCATTATGAAAGCTGAGGATTATTTTTATGGCAATCGCAAGCGTATGAAGACGGTCATCGTTGTGCCATATGATACACCGGAACGTAAATTCTGGCATAAGGTGTTTTACTTTCCTCTTGATGGAACGAAAACCATGAATAAAACCTTAATTGCTACTTATGTACCGATTATCTTATTATATGTATTTATTTTAGCGGGGCTGTATATTGGTGGAAATTTTCTAAGTGCGCCCACAATGGCAAATCTAATGTCCTTTCTGATGTTTGTACTGGTAATCTTTTTGATCTATCTGATGGTACATGGCATCGGTAACCGCCATAATGTGAATCGTAATTCCAGTGCAGTGGCGGCTGCGGTGGCATTAGCTAAAAGTTTGGATAAAGATGAACGTCAACGTATTGCGTTTCTATTTACGGATAAAAATAAAGGGAGCTTTTTAGGAGCGAGATGTGCCGATGAGGACTTTGTCAAGGATGGTAAGAATCCAAATGTGATTTGCTTAGACTGTATCGGTAAAGGGGATACAACAATGATCGGCTATAACCCTAGCAATCGTAAGCTGGCAATGGAAATTGCTAAGTGTTATCCAGAAAAAGGAAAACAAATAGAAACTATTAAGCTAGATGAATCTATGCGTGTACAAACTGCAATGTCTTATTTCCGTAAAGCCGTTGTGATTGCCAGTGGTACTCTTGATGAAGATCATCGTCTGTATGTGATGGGAACAGGGACCAGTAAAGATCGGGATGCTGATGCCACACAGATAACAAAAATTATCAACATGTTGCAGGCTTATATCAAAAGCCAAAAATAAGTAGAGAAGGAGGGAATGTATGTTAAGAAAAATCTTATCCCTTTTACATAACAAAATATTTATTGTCGCTGTCTTGATTCTGATACAGTTGGGAGTATTCTTTGGTATCGTTTTTCAGCTGAGCGAATACTTTGTCTGGATTTATTTTCTTTTAATTGCGTTAAGCTTTATCATCAGTGTGTATGTCATTAACCGCAATGATAATCCTACCTATAAGATGACGTGGGTCTTGTTGATTATGGCATTACCGGTGTTTGGTGGATTGATTTATTTATTGTTTGGCGGTCAAAAGGTGCCCAAAGAATTGCGTATTCGTGATAATCAGGCATTTAGTGAATATAAGGAAATCATATGGCAAAATGCTGAAATCATGGAAGAATTGCAAAATAGTGATACAGCAGCATTTAAACAAGCGAATTATTTATGGAAAAATGCCGGTTTTCCTATTTATAAACATACAGAAACAACCTTTTTTCCGATTGGCGAAGATAAATTCACTGTAATGGTAGAAGAATTGAAAAAAGCGGAGAAGTTCATTTTTTTAGAATACTTCATTATCGCTCCGGGTGTCATGTGGGATACGATTTTGGATATTCTGATTGAAAAGGTGAAACAAGGAGTAGAAGTACGTGTATTATATGATGATGCTGGGTGTATTACGACCTTAGCACCTGATTATTATAAGGTATTACAAGGCTTGGGGATGAAAGCGAAAGTATTCAATCCCATTAAACCAAGACTAGCCATTCAGATGAATAATCGCGATCATCGCAAAATCTTAGTTATTGACGGTAAGGTTGGGATGACCGGTGGTATTAATCTGGCTGATGAGTATATCAATGCGAAAGAACGTTTTGGACATTGGAAAGATTGCAGTGTCATGTTAAAAGGTGAGGCGGTCTGGAATCTGACATTAATGTTTTTGCAATTCTGGAATTATGATGAAAAGATCAAAGATAATGTATTTGATTTTAAACCGGATTTCAATGAGTTTATAGATATTGAAAATGATGGCTATGTGCAGCCATACAGTGATTCTCCGACGGACAATGAGAATGTAGGGGAATATACACATATCAATATGATCAATGGTGCCAATCGTTATGTTTATGCGACAACGCCTTATTTAGTGATTGACAATGAGATGAAAACAGCACTGACCTTAGCAGCCAAGAATGGTGTAGATGTACGTATTTTAGTACCTCACATTCCGGATAAATGGTATGTATTTGCGGTAACCAGAGCCAATTATCAGCCATTAATAGAAGCTGGTGTTAAAATCTATGAATATACGCCTGGTTTTGTCCATGGAAAGACTTTTGTCGTTGATGATGATATGGCCGTTGTGGGAACTGTTAATATGGATTATCGTTCTTATTATTTACATTATGAATGTGGTGTCTGGTTCTATCGCAGCAAGGTTGTTATGGATGTAAAACAGGATTATTTACATAGTTTGGCAAAATCACATGAAGTTACCTTGGAAGAATGTAAGAATGTGAAACTGCCAGTGCGTATCATGCGTTCCATCTTGAATTTATTTTCACCAATGATGTAACATCAGATGAGGCAAGTAGTCTCATCTTCTTTTCATTTGGTTAAAAAAGAAGTGAGAAAATGGGATGTTGATGATGTTTCTTTTACGTGAAAATCCCTAGAATACTTTACCTTTTATCAAGATAATAGTATAATATTTAACTATGAGGTGTATAGAATATGACGATAAAAACAGGTTTGATCTGCGAAGGCGGAGGCACAAAGGCTGCATATACTTGCGGTGTTCTACAATGTTTTTTAGATAATGATATTGACTTCCCTTATACGGTAGGCATCAGTGCAGGTGCAGAGGTATTATTACCTTTTGTATCAAAACAACGTGAGCGTTTGCGGATTTCAGGTGTAGATGCCGCAAGCGATCCTAAGGCGATTGGTGTATCACCATTGTTACATGAACGTGGTGTCTTTGGTATTGATCATGTATGTAAGTTTATTGAAGAGCATGCACCATTAGATTATGCGGCATTTATGAAAAACCCGACACAGTTGGATATTGGTGTGTATAATATGGATACTAACGAAGTTGAGTACTTTGGCAAAGAATACTTCGATCCGATCGAACAACGTTTGATGAAGGCATCTTGTTCTTTATTTCTATTAACGAGACCGGTGAAATTCCGCAATCATACGTATATGGATGCAGGATTGGTGGATATGATTCCAATTGAACAAAGTATTCGACAGGGCATGGATAAACACGTCTTTATTTCAACAAAAGAAGAAAATTATGTACGCAAACCAGCACCGGGGTGGCAGATACAGTTAGCTCGCTTGATGTATCCTGGAAATAAACAGATACGTGAATATTTGCGTATCCGTCATGAAAACTACAACCGCCAATGGGGTATTGTGAAAAAGCTGGAAGAAGAGGGAAAAGCAATCGTATTAAGACCAAGTGCCGATTATGGTGTCACGCGTTATACAAGTGATAAGGAATTATTGCAGCGTTGGTTTGACTTAGGTTATGAGGATACGGAAAAACGTTTGACCATGATACGTGAATTTATGGAATCGTAACAGATTCCTTTTTTTTATGTAAAGTGATAAAAACAATCGACGTTTTTATTGTTTATCGGTATTGAGGATCGTTTACTAGGGCACTCTTAGGAATATCAAATATGAAAGCCTTTTTGTGGCAGCTTTTGACAATCAAAATAATTGGTGTTTATGATTCTGCCATAGCTGTCATCCTTAAGGAACGTTTTTTGATAAGGATAAAAAAGATATTGCTAGTCAATCATTCTATCGTCGGAAACAAATTTGCTCTTTACAATTAATCCATAAGAAATGACAAGAGACAGATCTTGTGAAAAAGCAGGCATTCATCCTTCTGTGCTCTCTTTTATATTTCCGGCTTGTCACACAATGATTAGCTTTTTATAAGAAACTAAGAAAAGCTTGGATAGTTTCAACATCCTGTAGTATACTGAAACAAATGGAGGTATGTTATGAAACAGGTAACGTTTATGATGTTAAAACCAGATGCTTTTGCAAATCATCAGGAAGATGAGGTCGTGGCAATGTTGACTGCCCATGGATTGTGTATTGAGAAAAGCTGTCGTTTAGAAGTGACGATGGAAGTTATGAAAGTTCTTTTAGACCATTATCATGGTGTCATTGATGCCATGGATAAAGAATTTAATTTTCCCGGGAAATTATTTGCGTCTTTTTATTACAATGGTCCAAGATACATTCAGCCAATGCGTGTCAGTTATGATGGTGAAGAAGATATTATCACATTGACTAGACAGCTGGTTGGAAAGACAAATCCGGCAGAGGCAGGACCAGAAACGATACGCGGACGCTTTAGTGAAGATAATTATGAGAAAGCAAGTCGTGAAAAGCGATTGGTGAATAATGTGATTCATGCATCTGATGCTAAAGAAAGTGCCGAACGGGAATTACAAATTTGGCAAAATTATTTATAAGAAAATATGAAATGCTGATAAAGCTCTTGTGGATGAAAAAGCTATTGTTAAAACGAAGGTTCAAAATGGAAAGATGAGGAATTCATCTTTTCTTTTACGCTTCTTCATCTTTTAAACAAGCTATAGATTTTCTAATAGATATTACCAGAAAGTACCAATTGCATATGATGGATTCGCTTAATTTTTATTAGGAAATAAGAATTCTCTTTTTTTACATTGACAACGCTGAAAACCAATGCTAGAATGAAATTGTTAATTCAGACTGTTACTCTTTCGAGGCATCACTGAAAATTTTTCAGGGTGTTTTGGAAGAGTTTTTTATTTGTTGAGGTGAAGGATATGTTGAAAATATTTAAGAGAACAAAAGAAGACGAAGTGTATTCTCCGGTCGCAGGAACATGTATAAAAATTGAAGATGTAAAGGACCAAATGTTTGCCAATAAACTGTTGGGTGATGGAATTGCCATTCTTCCATCGAAGGAAACCATCTATGCGCCAATCGATGGCCAATTGATAATGTTGGCGAATACGAAACATGCCTTTGGTATTAAAAATAAACGGGGGTTAGAAATACTGGTGCATGTAGGCTTAGACAGTGTGAAACTAAAGGGGAAAGGTTTTACCGTATATAAAGAGCTACATGAACATGTTCGTAAAGGGGAAGCTATTTTAAGCTTTGATCAAGCATTATTTGAACAAGAGCAAATAGATATGACCGTTCTGATTATTATTACGAGCAAGTCTGTGATTACTCATAAAACTTATGGGCAGGTATCATCTGCACATAACATCATGAAGATTGCATCGTAATCATCCTATGTATGGAAAGAGGTGAAATGGTATGCGGGTCATTAAGAAATTAAATAATTGTGTTGCTTTATGCATCGATAAAGATCATAACGAATTAATTGCTGTAGGTACTGGCATCGGTTTTGGCAAGATTCCATATGAACTAAAAGACTTAAGCATCATACAAAGAACGTATTACAACGTTGATCAGAAATACTTCCAACTGTTGCAATGTATTGACTATGACGTTATCGATGTGGCTACGAAAATCGTGGATTATGCGAAACGACGTATCCCATACGAATTAAGTTCAAATGTTATCTTTTCATTAGCCGATCATATTCAATTTGCCTTACAAAGGCATCAACAAGGATATATGATGAATTTCATGCTTACGGATGATTTGAAACAATTGTATAAAAAGGAATGTGATATTGGTGCTTATGCATTAATCATTATCCAGAAACAATTAAAGGCTACCTTACCTGATGATGAAAAGTATGCCATTGCGTTACATTTTATAAATTATGAAACCACGAATACAAAAGGGCAGAAAGCTGATCATAAAATACTTGACGACATTACGCAAATCATCGAAAGCGAATTTCATATCGAAATTGATAAAGATGGTTTCAACTATGCACGTTTTATCACACATATCCGCTATTTAATGAAACGTATTGTGGAAAAAGAAACATTGAAAACGGAAAATTCCATTCTATATGAAGAAATGGTTGCTAATTTTCCTAAAACGAATGCTTGTGTCCAAAAGCTTTGTACATATTTAGAAAAGAAGATGAATTGTCAATTAGAAAGTGAAGAAATTTTATATTTGATGCTGCATGTAAATCGTTTATGCATGCGTGAGGGGAAAAGCGTATAACCGCTTGGGGAGAGTCTTTTGGTATTAAAACAATGTATCGGCCGTACCATTGTTTAATACATATAGAGGAGGAGCAAAATGTCTAAAAATAAATTTCAGAAATTATCTGAGAATATCGTAAATTACATAGGTTCAAAGGACAATGTTACGTATTTTGTACATTGTGTTACGAGATTGCGTTTTAATTTAAAAGATAAGAGTTTATCAAAGCCGGAAGAGATTGAAAAGCTTCCTGGGGTATTAGGATGTCAATGGCAGGGGGATGAGTTACAAATCATCATTGGACAAGATGTAGATGATGCTTATCGTTTGATATGTAAAGAGCATGGTTTTGTAATGGAAGATGCCATTGATGAAGATTTGGATGTATCAGTGAAAAAGGAAAAGAAAAAGTTAACGATGAAAGGAGCATTTTCCGCAATTGCGGATATTATTTCCGGTTCGCTGATACCTTTTATCCCGGTTTTGATCGGTGCCGGTATGATCAAGGTGCTATGTCTGTTACTATCGACCTTTGGTATACTTGATCCCGCTAGTTCTACATACAATATGTTATCCATTGTAGGAGATGCCGGTTTCTATTTCTTACCTGTTTTTATCGGTAAAGGTGCGGCAAAGAAATTCAATACGGATGAAGGTTTAGGAATGCTGATGGGTTTGATGCTAGTAGCACCATCATTTATAGCATTAGTTGATGAAGGAGCTTCTATCACGTTGTTTGGCTTACCTGTTTATGCAGGTACTTACAGCTATATGGTTTTCCCAGTCATTTTATGTGTTATGATCATGGCACCAGTAGAGCGTTTCTTTAAGAAGATATCGCCAAGCTTTTTAAGAGTGATTATGGAACCATTCGCTACTTTACTTGTGATGATTCCACTAGCCTTCTGTGTGCTGGCGCCCTTAGGTGCAATCTTAGGTACGTATATTACGGCATTTCTGATGTGGCTGTATGAGACAACGGGTTTTATCGGCATGGCAGTGCTAGGTGCACTATATCCATTCCTTGTTATTACCGGTATGCATAATGCGACAACACCGTACTGGTTGGAGTCTTTTACAAAATTTGGCTATGAACCCATCGTATCCCCGATAGACTGTCTGAATAATATTAATCAAGGATTAGCAGCAGCGGCAGTTGCTTGTAAAACAAAGAATAAAGAATTAAAATCAACAGGGTTATCATGTGGATTTACAGCAATTATTGCCGGCATTAGTGAACCATCCATGTTTGGTGTAAATTTAAAATATAAAACACCATTGATTTGTGTTTGTATCGGTAACTTCTTTGGCGCCGGATTATGTGGCTTGTTGCAAGTATATTGTTACAATGTTTATGGAACCGGGGGAATGTTTGCCATCCCTTGCTACATAGGACCGACCGCGACGAATATTATCTTTTATATTCTTGCGATGTTGTTAGGAGGAGCCATCACTTTTATCGCGACGTATATAACGTTTAAAGATTGTGCATAGAAAGGAGACAACTATGAGTCTACGAAATGATTTCTTTTGGGGTGGTTCTACTTCAGCGGATCAATGTGAAGGAGCATGGCAAGAAGGGGGAAAAGGGATAAATGCAGTTGATGTCATGACGGCAGGTGATGTAAATACCCCAAGAGCGATCACCCTGGATATTGATCCAAAGAAAAATTATCCTTCGCATAAGGCGATAGATCATTATCATCGCTATCAAGAAGATATTGCTTTATTTAAGGAGATGGGGTTTCGCATGTATCGCTTTTCCATTGATTGGTCCAGAATATATCCGAATGGTTATGATACAAAACCCAATGAGGAAGGGTTACAGCATTATGATGAAGTTATAGCATATTGCAGGAAGTGTGGGATAGAGCCGATGGTGACATTATGCCATTTTGAGACACCGATAGGAATGTTTAAAAAGTTTGGTTCTTGGCTTCATCGCGATGCCATTGATTGTTTTGTTCGCTATTGTGAAACAGTGTTCAAACGTTATAATGGAAAAGTTAAATATTGGCTGCCTATTAATGAAATCAATACGATGACCGATTGTCCATGGTGGGCAGGTGCTATAAGCGAAGATGCCAGCTATAAAGAGCGTATGATTGCCGCCTATCATCAATTGATAGCACATGCAAAGGTGGTGACCTTGGCTCATGAAATCAATAAGGAGAATCAAGTAGGCAGTATGTATGGGGGAATTTTCTCATACCCTGCTACATGCCATCCTGATGATATTATGGCAAATGAAACATTTATGAAGAACTATATGTTTTACGTAGATGTGCAAAATCGTGGATATTATCCATCTTATAAACGTAAAGAACTGGCAAGAAAGGGAATTGCTTTACCAGTACAAAAGGAAGATGATGACATTCTAAGAAAGGGAGTTGTAGATTTCATTTCCTATAGTTACTACAATACGGTAGTTGTTGGAAAAGATACGAAAGATTTTGATTTGATATCCTTTACGACAGGCTATACAAATCCCTATTTAGAAAAGACAAAATGGGGATGGGAAATTGATCCGGTTGGTCTTCGCTATTCTTTAAATTATATGTATGATCGTTATCAAAAACCTATCTTTATCGTTGAAAATGGAATCGCAGATTATGATATATTGGAAGATGGCAGCGTACAGGATACGTATCGAAAATATTATTTAAAAAATCATATAACGGAATTGAAGAAAGCGGTTGATTATGATGGAGTAGATGTCAGAGGATATTTATGGTGGGGACCGCTAGATATCGTAAGCTCAGGAACCGGTGAAATGAAAAAGCGGTATGGTTTCATTTATGTTGATGTAGACGATCAAGGGAATGGCAGTGGAACGCGTTATAAGAAGTGTTCGTTTGCTTATTATAAGAAAGTCATACAATCAAATGGAGAAGATCTGGAAATTACAGAGTAAAAAAGCAGAAAAGCAGAGTATAGGAAATGCACTTTCATAATTTATGTATCCCCCGTATGGGGTACACTTTATGATGATGTCATCAAGACTCTGCTTTTCATTCCTTGTGAAATGACTTAACATTTATTTGGAATTTGTGGATAAATTTACATTTGAATCTGTACATAGAAAAAAAATAATGCTATAATATCTGCGCACGATTTCATGTGCCGGCTTAGCTCAGTTGGTAGAGCAACGCACTCGTAACGCGTAGGTCGTAGGTTCAAGTCCTATAGCCGGCACCATATTTGTAATGAAGGCCACGATAAAAGTGGCGTTTTTTATGAAAGCAGAAAAGTATACACTGGTTCCTTACCTCCCAGTATAATAATAGGCAATTCATAACATAAAAATAAAAGCACATGTTTTTTTGTGTTTTATCTATTTTTACTTATGGCCTTGCTTATTATGTGAGGTCATTTTTTATTGGAGGATATGCAAATGAAAAGAAAAGTGATTATTGACTGTGATCCGGGAATTGACGATAGTTTAGCGTTGATGCTGGCATTATCATCTTTAGAGATTGAAGTGTTAGGCATTACCATTGTTTGTGGAAATGCTCCATTACAACTTGGCTTTGCGAATGCTAAGAAAGTATTGCGCCATATGAATCGCCTCGATGTTCCTATTTATCTGGGAGCAGATAAACCTTTACAAAAACCTTTCTGTGATGCTTTAGATACTCATGGCAGTGATGGCTTAGGTGAAAGTTATTTAGAAGAAGTAGCGGGCTATGAGCAAAACATAGATGCTGTTAGCTTTTTATGTGAAACATTAACAAAGGAAGCTTGTTCCATTATCGCGTTGGGGCCTTTGACAAATCTGGCGCATCTCATACAGCAGAATGCCGCAGCGTTTGCCAACATCGAACAACTTGTTTCCATGGGAGGCAGTTATAAAGCACATGGTAATTGTTCACCCGTTGCGGAATACAATTACTGGGAAGATCCTGAGGCAGCTGCGATTGTCTATCATGAAATGGAACGCCTACAAAAACAAATCCATATGGTTGGCTTAGATGTGACACGAAAGATCGTATTAACACCGAATTTGCTTTCTTATATCGAACGTCTTGATGCAAAACAAGGAAGTTTCATTCGCAAAATAACAAAATTTTATTATGACTTTCACTGGAAACAAGAACATTTGATTGGCTGTGTGATCAATGATCCACTCGCAGTGGCATATTTTCTAAATCCTGCTATTTGCAGCGGCTTCAGCTCAAATGTACAAGTTGCGTGTGATGGGCTATCCCGTGGACAAACAATTGTGGATGCTTATGACTTTTATCAGCGAAAAGCCAATGCACATATTCTCACACAAGTCGATGTGCATGCATTTTTCCGCTTATTTATCAGCCGTATCTTAGCAATCCCAACCGATGCCTTAGATATTTTGGATACCGTATGTTAAGGAAGGAAAGGGAAGACATGAAAACAAAATTTACCATTTATCATATTAGTATGATAGCACTGGCTGTGGTGCTCAATTTGATTGGTGGACAAATCGCACTTATGCTGAAACTGCCGATTTATTTAGATAGTATGGGTACTATGTTTATTGCGGCAGTCTATGGTCCTTTCTATGGGATGCTGCCAAGTTTGTTAAGTGGCGTAATTTTAGGAATAACCGTTGATATGTATTCTTTATACTATGCTCCTGTCGGTATCTTTCTGGGATTGCTTGCCGGCTTTGTTTGGCGTAAAAAGCAAGATAAGCGATGGTGGTTTTTCCTTGGTGCTTTGATGATCAGTGTGCCAACGTCCTTCTTGAGTGCATTGATTACAGCATATCTATTTGGTGGTATTACCTCGAGTGGCTCTACCTTTTTTGTGCAACTTTTAGCGAAAACACCTTTAGGATTGACAATGAGCTGCTTTGTGGTACAAGTGATCACCGATTATATTGATCGTATGATTACGCTGCTATTTGTCGCTGCCTTATTAAAAAAGCTGCCAACAAGCCTACTGCATAATCTAAAACGACATGCAGAACGTTAATTGGACAGCGAACATAAGTAAAATGGTATTAGGTTTTATAGATAAGCAAGAGCTTTAAGAAGCTGCTAGTATAAAAAGAATTAGAAATAAATGAATCACGCTTCATATGAGCTATGCGCATTCAGTAATTTTCCGAATGGCGTGGACAGGACAAAGCTCATAACAGAGTCCACAGTGAAGACAATGGGATTGTACGATATGGTAAGGCTTGCCTTGTTTGATGCACTGTTGTGGACAGCTGCTCAGACATTTATTACAACCAATGCAATTTGTTTGTATCTGATAGCCATCCTGAAGCAGTTGTACATCATCCTCCATGCGTAAACATTCGCGATTGATGGGTTCCTTACCTAAATCAAACCATTCCAACACACCCTTTGCTACTTTAAAGGCTTCTAGGATATAACGAGAATCTTTCGGATACACTTGCTTCATCTGTGGGTTCTCCATAAAGATTTTATCGATCCACATGACTTGCTTTGTTAAATGTTCAACTTCTCCCTGCAGGCGTATCATTTGCCAGGAGGCATTCATTCCGGTAATGGCAATGACTGGCTTCATCATTAACTCCTGATAAAAGGCTTTTCCTCTTGCTGTACAAAAGTAAATGGCATTTTCATCCGCTAGCATTACATCAATTATGCGATTCTTTGGATTTCCTTGGGCATCTACACTGGCCATGGCTACACTGCGGATGTTGCGCAATTCTTGTAAGAGATCTTGTTTTTTCATATGCATCCTTCTTTCTTGACAACTTAACTATAACCCAAGCATAACGGAAAAGAAAGTTTGCCGTTTGGAAAATACCATTAAGAAAGAAGAGGCTGTACATAGAGAATCTTTTCATCTTGTTGCTTATTATCTTTTATCATTCTTTATTAAAGACTTGTTGGCTTTTGACTTGTCTTTATTATCCAGAGGCAATGTTAAGTTCTTCTCATTGCATAAGCTTGATTGACATAGTGATCAGCATATAAAAGTTTGCTAGCTCATAACCATTAAAAGAGGCACTGGCCTCTTTTTTTGTTGGAATATTTAAAAGTTTGCTAGCTCATAATCATTGAAAGAGACACTGGCCTCTTTTTTTGTTGGAATGCTTATATCACTTGCATAATCCATTGGCTTGAAGTTGTGTATATAGCATTTCCTCTTCTTCCTTTGGCATATGACATTTCCCCATGGTGACACTTGGTTTTGTCTTGCCATGGAAATCACTGCCACAAGTAATCAATAAATTGTGTTGTAATGCGGCTTGTTTATAATAAGCAATTTGCTCTGGTGTATGATAACTGCTGTACACCTCAATGCCATTGAATGGCAGTTTCAGCAGAGCTTCTAATAAAGCCGCATCTTCCTTCACATTATTACCGGGATGGGCCAACACTGCCAGAGCATGTTGTGAATGATAGAGGGCAATAGCTTTTTCCATACTCATATAATGAATAGGCACATAAGCTACTTTTCCTTGCGAACAATAATCCCAATAGAAATTCACATAAGGGTTATCACTGCGTGCACCACCAAAATAATAAGGTTTCATATGGGGATTGTCTTTATTACGCGCATCCTCCATGGCGATTTCACAAATAGTTTCGGCCACATAAATACCGTGAAAGCTGCGTCGTTTTAATTCTTCTTCATCAATATAAATATGCAAATGTTCTCTTAATAAAGCCAATCGCTGAGCGCTTGCCTGTTGCTCCTGGGTTATAATATCTTTTTCAATTTCGGCATATTCTTTTGCCTCGGGATTTATTCCATAGCCTAATAAATGAAAGTCGTGGCCTTGAAACGTACAATCCAGTTCAATTGCCGGTATCAATTGTACTCCTTTGGTATCTGTAACATCGTGATAAGCTCTGGTCGAATTATGATCAGCGATTGCCATAACGCGCAAACCGTTATGGTTGGCTTGCTCACATAATTCTTTAACGCTAAATTCGCCATCAATGCTGTATTGGGAATGCATGTGTAAATCAATGGTATTCATAAAGTAGCTCCTTTCAAGTTTCAATAATATAAGGGATAGGCAGTCGTGCTTTTTCTTCTTTGCTTAGCTGTGTTGTGATAAAAACATCAAACTGAGAGAACTTGGCATATTGATAATGGGCATATCGCTCAAATTTAGAGGCATCGGATACCAAGATGGCTTTGTGTGAGCGTTCTAAGATCGCCTTGTTCATCATCAATTCATCTTCACGCATATTGGCAGGACCATCCAAATCTTTACAGCCATCCATGCCAAAGATACACACATCAAAGAAAAGTGATTGGATCAAAGGCATGCTAAAATCGCCCGATAAACGTTTACCTTCAGGTACATACGTGCCACCTGTCATAATAATCTTATGACCACTATCCTGCATGGAAGATACTAAGTCTAAAGAATTTGTCACGAAGGTCAGCTGCTTTTTCTGTTTCAAAAACATACCGAGATAAGCGGCTGTGCTGCAAGCGTCAATATAGATGATATCATCATCATGAAGAAAGGCCGGCACTTGTCTGGCAATGCGTCGTTTTTCCTGAATATATTCTTGTGAGCGAATATCGTAGGGAATATCAATGTTGCTGGAACGTTCTCGGGCTCCGCCATGAGTACGGTATAAGACACCTTTTTCTTCTAAAAAAGCCAAATCTTTGCGAATGGTTTCACACGATACCAGCAATTCTTTTGCTAGCGCTTGTACATGAACGATATGCCGTGTAGCTACGATCTGTTCAATTTGCTTGCGGCGCAGGGTTGTTGTTTTTGACATGTCATCCCTCCTTACTTTGATTTTATCAAAACAAAAGAAAATTACAAGAAAGAATGGAAAACAAAAGAATTTATGTTTACATTTCAGCAGATATATGTTTTATATTGTGGAAAACAAAAGAAAATACGATGGGTATCTAATGGTTTTATTCCTTTGCCTGCATGCTTGTTCCTGATTTCCAATGATTGCCAGTAGATAAAGGATCGATGGTATTGACATGATAAGTTATCCATGGTAAACTTCTATCGAAATTACAGTTAGATTAGACTAACTTATGGAGGACTTATGATTGATAAGAGGTTATTAAAAGAAATGCCACAAGCAAAAGTCATGGTATGGAAACAGGTATTCATGCAATGGCTAGGCATGTTGAGCAATATCGGAATGGTTTTTCTTTTCGCAAATATCTTTGTGGAAATGTTTCAGGATACCTTGACGCTACGCAATCTGATGCTATGTGCCATCGGTGTCATATTGATGATTATCGTTCGCATGCTTACCAGTATGCAGGCAAGCCGGTATTCCTATAGGGCAAGCTGTGATGTTAAAAATCATCTTCGTCAACGCATATATGAGAAGTTGCTGGAGCTAAAGAACAGTTATACGCAACATATTGCGACAAGTGAACTGGTACAGCTCAGCGTGGAAGGTGTTGATCAGCTAGAGACGTATTTTGGACGATATCTGCCACAGTTTTTCTATAGCATGTTAGCACCGTTGACTTTGTTTTTGATTCTTGTCTGGCTGGATTGGCGAAGCTCTTTGGTGTTGTTGGTATGTGTACCACTAATTCCACTCTCTATCATCGCCGTACAAAAGTTTGCGAAAAAGCTGTTATCAAAATATTGGACGAGCTATGCCAGTCTTGGAGATAGCTTCTTAGAAAATCTGCAAGGCTTAACTACCTTAAAAATCTATCAGGCCGATGGATATAAGCATGAAGAAATGAATAAAGAAGCAGAAACGTTTCGCCGTATTACGATGAAGGTGTTGACGAT
This sequence comes from Longicatena sp., assembly GCF_982403165.1. Taxonomy (NCBI): domain Bacteria; kingdom Bacillati; phylum Bacillota; class Erysipelotrichia; order Erysipelotrichales; family Erysipelotrichaceae; genus Longicatena; species Longicatena sp. The sequence goes on along the minus strand of NZ_CEVYEL010000001.1, from coordinate 25,070 downwards.
GCAGTTAAACAGTGTAAGTGTGATGGATCTGATAGCTTATGGTGGGGCAGCAATTGGCAGTATCGTAGCCATGATTGCATATCGAAATGGTTCTATTTCATTATTTGCTGTCATTAGTATCGTGTTGTTATCAAGTGAATTTTTCATTCCTTTACGTCTGTTGGGCTCATTTTTCCATATTGCGATGAATGGGATTGCCGCAAGTGCGAAAATCTTTCGTTTGTTAGATATACCACTTCAGGAAGAAGCCAAATGCACATTATCCGATGAACCGGTTGTCATGCAACTATCGCATGTTACCTTTGCTTATGATCAACAGCGTATTGTCTTACAGGATGTCAGTTTAAACGTTTTGGCAAACAGCTTTGTATCCATCGTAGGCGAAAGTGGCTCTGGTAAGAGCACGATTGCTAAGTTATGTTGTGGATTTGCATCGGATTATCAAGGGAGTATCACTGTACAGGGGATAGAGCGCTCTTCTTTAGCTGATGCATCCTTTTATAAAAAGGTGATGTATGTGACCCATAAGCCAACCATCATAAAAGGAAGTGTTCGTGAAAACTTACGAATGGGTAATCCTTTAGCAAGTGATGAGGCGTTATGGAAAGTTTTGCAAGATGTCTGTATCGCAGATTTCTTACAGGAACAAGATGGTCTTGATACGATGTTAGAGGAAGGCGGACAGAATTTATCTGGAGGGCAGCGGCAGCGTCTGGCAATGGCCAGAGCATTATTGGCGGATCGAGAAGTCTATATTTTCGATGAGGCAACTAGTAACATCGACATGGAAAGTGAAGATGCTATTTTACAGTTGATTCATCGTTTAAAGAAAGAAAAAACGGTATTATTAATTACCCATCGTTTAAGTAGTGTCGTAGATAGTGATTGTATTTATGTCATGGAAAAAGGAAGCTGTGTAGAACAGGGGACACATGAAGAATTAAGGAGACAAAACGGTGTATATGAACGTATGTTTAAACAACAACAGACACTGGAACAGTTTTATAAGGAGCAAACAGTATGAAACAAGAAAGTAATTTTAAACTGATGCTGCGCATGAGCAGCTTAGTAAAACCATTAACAGGTTATATGATATTAGCCATTACATTAGGGGTCACTGGCTTTCTTTGTGCCATCTTCATTCCCTATTTTGCCTCTTTATTGATTGCACATATCGCTATACAGGCACCGGATTTTCCCATCTCTGTATTCTTTATCATAATGGGAGTATGTGCTATCTTGCGAGGTATTTTGCATTATGGAGAACAAGCATGCAATCATTATATTGCTTTTAAATTGTTAGCTATTTTAAGAGATCGCGTATTTTCTACTTTACGTCGCTTATGTCCGGCAAAGTTAGAAGGGAAAGACAGTGGCAATCTGATTTTTTTGATCACCAGTGATATTGAGGCCTTGGAGGTTTTTTATGCCCATACGATTTCTCCTATCTTCATTGCCATCCTTACTTGTTTGATCTTATTAGGTATGTTTCTCAACCTGCATCCTGTTTTTGCCCTTATTGCCTTCTTTGCCTATTGCAGTATTGGCATCTTATTGCCATTGTATATTACCAAAAAAGGGAAAGCGGATGGAAAAGCATCACGTAAGGAATTTGGCGATTTAAGTGATTATACATTGGAGTCTTTGCGAGGAATGCAGGACATCTTGCAGTATGAAGCAGGCAAGGAACGCTTAGCGGGTATGCAAAAGCGCAGTACGATTGTAAATGAACGGCAAAAGAAATTGAAGCACTATGAAGGTGTGAGTATGGCGCTGGCCAATATGGCTATCATGGGTTTCTCTTGTATAATGGTGCTTTGTGCAGGTTGGCTCTATCTATTGAATGAAATCAGTTTTACCAGTGCGCTGATGGGAAGTGTTTTACTGCTTTCTAGCTTTGGACCAGTGATGGCACTCAGCAATTTATCAAATAATCTATTGATTACAATGGCCAGTGCAAGACGCGTATTGCATCTGTTGGATGAACAGGAGCAGGTAGAAGAAATCAATGGTAAGCAGAAGGTGGCCTTTGGTGACATGTGTTTGCAGGAGGTATCCTTTGCTTATGCTGATGAGATGATCTTACAGGACTTTCATGCGGTGTTTGAAAAGGGAAAGATTACAGGTATCTTAGGAAAAAGTGGTTCTGGTAAATCCACTTTATTAAAACTCTTAATGCGATTTTGGTCTGTTACACAAGGTCAGATTCATGTGAATGATACAGCAATAAAGGATATCAATACAAAAGACTTACGGCAGATGCAGGGGTATGTGACCCAGGATACGGTACTGTTTCATGATTCCATCTTGAATAATATTCGCATTGCCAAACTAAACGCATCGATAGATGAAGTAGAGGCGGCATGTAAAAAGGCTAATATCCATGATTTTATTATGTCGTTGCCAAAAGATTATGCTACACCGGTTGCAGAACTTGGAGAATCGTTATCGCAGGGAGAACGTCAGCGTATTGCTTTGGCAAGAGCTTTCTTACATGATGCACCTTGTCTTTTACTGGATGAGCCAACCAGCAATCTGGATGCGCTAAATGAGGCGGCCATTTTAAGTAAGCTAGCTGAACAGAGAGATAAAACTATCGTTTTGGTATCTCATCGTCCAAGTACATTGCGCTTTGTTGATCATTTGATTCAAATGAAGCATACGCGTAGCAGCTGATGGTTCGCATGAAATTCACATTTGCCGCCATGCGTATGCATCAAGAAACATGTAAAAAAGTTTCTAAGTCAATCGAGGAAAAAGGAGTAAATGAAAAGTGAGGAAACATATAACGAAGAAAAGAGACCAGGAAAAACAAACGATTCGTTTTATGATTGATCTATATTGCCATAAGCATCATAAGGAACATCCTTGTCAAGAATGTGAAGATCTATATGCCTATGCCAGTAAGCGTATCGAGCATTGCCCTTTCATGGAAACTAAGACATTTTGCAGCAGCTGTAAGGTGCATTGTTATCGAAAAGAGCAGCGTGATAAGATCAAAGAAGTGATGCGTTTCAGTGGCCCTTATATGCTGTTGTATCATCCACTCATGGCCCTTAGACATATGATAAACACAAGTAAGCAGCATTGGGAAAAAAGAAAAACAAAAGGAGTTTCGTGATATGAAATTAGCGTATTTATTGATTGGTATCATTGCCACGGGGTTAGGAGCAATCGGGGTTGTTTTACCCGTTCTACCTACAACGCCCTTTCTGTTGTTGGCGGCTTATTGTTTTGCGAAAAGTTCAAAACGTTTTCACACATGGCTGATGCAGACATCCATGTATCAAAATCATTTAGCCAGCTTTGTTGAACAGCGCAGCATGCGTTTGCGTACGAAGGTATCGTTGTTAAGCTTTGCCAGTGCCATGCTATTATTGGCTATGTATTTTATGGAGCATCTGTATTTGCGTCTGTTTCTGCTTTGTTTAATGGCATTTAAATATTATTACTTCCTATGTCGTATTGAAACCATACGCTCCTAAGCAAAAGTTCTGATTAATTATGATTCTATGTTTAACCTTTACAAGGGATGTTTGCCATGACAATAGCGACAAACTAGAAAAGAGGAAAACGTAACATGTTGAGCAAGCTTGCATAGGGAATTTCAAAAAAAGATAGTCTGCAAATATTATGAAAAAGCTGTATCAACCATGTTCTTTCTAATAAAGGTGGGAGAATACTTGCTGCTTTTTTAGAAGGATTGCGATGTTTGTTAGTATCCTTGGGAATGCCTTTCGTATTCCTTTCTATTCTGTTTATTTTATGATAAAATGCAAATAGAAAACATGAGGTGAAAAAATGAAAACAACATTAGTAGTTTTGGCAGCCGGTATGGGCAGTCGATATGGCGGATTAAAACAGATGGATCCATTAGGACCTAATGGGGAAGCAATTTTGGAATTCTCAGCATATGATGCAATTAAAGCAGGCTTTGATAAAATTGTCTTCATTATAAAAAAAGAAATGGAAAAGGATTTCAAAGAATTAATTGGGGATAAGATTGCACGAAAAGTAGAAGTGGAATATGTTTTCCAAGACATTGATTCTGTATTGCCAAGTGGATTCCACATTCCTGAAGGAAGAAGTAAACCTTGGGGTACGGGACATGCATTGTTATGCTGTAAAGATGTGTTGCATGAACCATTTGCCATCATTAATGCAGATGATTTTTATGGCAGAGAATCTTATAAGATTTTGCATGACTATTTGGCAGATCCAAACCATACAGACTATTGCTTGATTGGTTACATCTTGGAAAATACCTTAACAGATAATGGCAGTGTGACAAGAGGTATCTGTCAATCCGAAAACGGTCTGTTAACAGAAGTTAAAGAATGTGCCAAGATTGAAAAGCATGAAAACGGTGTGCAATATTTTGAGAACGATGAATGGATCGATGTGGACGCAACTTCATTGGTATCAATGAATATGTGGGGATTCTTCCCTGATTATGTGGAAAAGATTGAAACAAAGTTCCATGCATTTTTAAATGAAAAAGTACCGGAAAATACTATGAAATCAGAATTTTTAATTCCTGTGGTAACCGATGAATTGATCAAAGAAGGCAAGGCCACGGTGAAGTTATTGAGCAGCAATGAAAAATGGTTCGGTGTTACGTATCAGGAAGATAAGCCGGGAGTAAAAGCTGGTATTAAGGCATTGGTTGATAAAGGCTTATATCCAAGTGATCTTTGGAAATAAGTAAAAAACGGTTAAGAACGATAAAGCATAAAAAAAGGAAGTCGCTTTCATGCTATCTTGTCGCTGGCAAGCACAAGATGCATAGAGTTCTTCCTTTTTCGCTTTTATGAGACGATTGTTTTTGCTTGTTACTTCTATTGCTTAAAATTGCTTGAGAAATGTTTCATGGTCTTCTATACAGCGTCTTTTTCTTGTGTTTCATAACGCTGTTGCATGGCTTCATATAAGCGCATAAATTCATAATGATCTTTTGTATAAAGCTCCTCCAGCTGATAAGAGAAATTAAAATCATCGTCATATCCTGCGAAGATGTTTGGCAGATACTCATATAGCTGATTTGCTAAGGCTTCGACATGCTCAATATCAACACCGATTACTTCAAACACTTTTTTTACAGTGAAAACCAAAAAGCGTACGCGATAAGGACCACCCTTATATCCTACTTGTGCACATGTCCAATAGATTTTATCACGGGGAATGACGGTAATCTTGGTACTGCATAATAATAAATATGAAGATGTTAAGACAATTTTTTCACCATAAGGTTTTTTCCCTTCAGGAAACTCATATATGTATTCTTCAAATAACAGTCCATTTGCTGCATCCTGATTGATTTTCTCGGCAATTTCTTGCTTACTGCCGTCTTGATAAGGAAGAATGAGATTTTCCCCTTGGGCATCAGCTTTCCTCGTACGAATAGTCCCGATAACATCCGCGCATACAACGATGACGATTAAGACGATACCTATACTATAAATAGTGTTTTTAAAGGATGGATTCCTGGCAAATTCATCTTGTAAAAGAACATAAAGAAGTACCATGAAACAGACAAATAAAAGTGTACAGATGCGCAATCGCCTTCTTGTGGCTTTGTGAATACGTTTGGATTCTTTAACTAAAAACTTTTCAATCATAAAACATCACTCCTCTTCAACTTCTTTTATGCTATCCTTCTATAAGGGATAAGCCATTGAAAATGGTATTTACCTTCTTCATGGTGATGACTATATCATATTTTTCTATTAAAAGCTTGTAAGATATGACACAAATTTCCATTTTGTTTCTATCGTTTTAAGCTTATTAGAAAAAAAGGATGATTACATAGAAAGAGGCGTTTTTTCTTATTAGCTAAGATAGACAGAATGTACGTTTGCTGTATTTGACTTACTGGGAAAAGTTTTATACAATGGAAGCACTTGTGTAAAAATTAAGGAGCTTGAACTTTATGGACGCAAAACGAGAAAAATTATCCTCCCGCTTGGGATTTATCTTTTTATCCGCGGGATGTGCAATTGGATTAGGTAATATTTGGCGTTTTCCTTATATGGTAGGAAAATATGGCGGTGGAGCTTTTGTGTTGGTATACTTATTCTTCCTTATTATATTAGGACTTCCTATTATCGTCATGGAATATGCCGTAGGGAGAGGATCAGGAAAAAGTGTTGCCCGCAGTTTTCATATTTTAGAGAAACCGAAACAAAAATGGCATATCTTTTCTTATGTGGCAATGCTGGGGAATTATTTATTAGTAATGTTCTATACGACGATTGCTGGATGGATGCTGGCATATTTCGTCAAGATGGCGAGCGGTGAATTTCATGGCGCAACAACACAACAAGTAAAAGAAGCCTTTCAAACATTACAACAAGATCCTTTGGCTTCTGTCTTTTGGATGATTCTGGTGGTGCTGATTGGTTGTGGTATTTGTGCACTGGGATTACAAAAAGGGGTTGAAAAGATTACGAAGGTAATGATGGGGTTATTGTTGGGCGTTATGTTGCTATTGGTTGGTAAAGCCCTGAGTCTTACGAATGCTATGGAAGGTGTAACCTTTTATTTAGTCCCTGATTTTGATAAGCTGTTGCAAAACGGTTTGTTTGATGCAATTTATGCGGCGATGGGGCAAGCCTTTTTCACCTTAAGCATCGGTATGGGAGGCATGGCTATTTTTGGCAGCTATATTGATAAACAGCATTCTTTAACCGGCGAAGGAGTGCGAGTAATGGCATTGGATACCTTTGTGGCTATCATGGCAGGGCTTATTATCTTTCCGGCCTGTATGGCATTTGGTGTAGCTGCGGATAGTGGTCCCGGCTTGGTTTTTGTGACACTACCTAATATTTTTAATGTGATGGACAATGGACAGTTGTGGGGAACTTTATTTTTCATCTTTATGAACTTTGCGGCTTTATCGACCATCATCGCCGTATTTGAAAATATCGTTTCTTTCTCCATGGATTTGTTCGCCTGGACCAGAAAGAAAAGTGTCTTATTAAATATCTTAATTCTGATTGTGGGCAGTATTCCTTGTGCTATTGGCTTTAGTGTCTTATCCGGTTTTCAACCTTTTGGAGAAGGAAGTGCCGTTTTAGATCTGTTGGATTTCTTAGTATCAAATGTTATTATGCCACTTGGTTCTTTGGTATTTGTCTTCTTTTGTACGCGCAGCTTTGGCTGGGGATGGAAAAATTTCCTGCAAGAGGCAAATGCGGGGGAAGGATTGCCTTTTCCAAAGAACATGCGTTGGTATATCAGCTATCTTTTACCTGTCATTGTCGTGTTTATCTTTATATTGGGGCTTTGGGATAAATTAAAGCTGATGTAGCTATAATGAAACTTGCTTAATAATAATTACATAGGTTAAAAGATTTCTTTTATGTTGGATAGGTAGTCTTCCATAAGAAATCTTTTTTGCTGTTTGATACAGATGAAGATAAAGTTTTACTGTTTTAATTTGGAAGATGGATTTTTACTGGTCGGATGCAGAAGAAGGTGAAAGAGCGTTTTTTGATAATGGCAAAAAAGGGCGTATAGAATACCATCTTATGTTTAATTTATAGATCGTAGAAAAGAAGATAAAGCATAGTAAAAAAAAGACTTCTCACACGTGCAACTTGTCTAGAAGTCTTTTCATTACTATGTAATTAGGGTAAGATCATTTGGTCTTTTCAAAAAAGTTTTCTGTAGTAGTACTGATACAGGATCTACTTTTTGGAAATTTCCATTTAAATATTGGAAAGGTTAGCATCATCCATTGCGGGAACAGAAAGCGTATAGCTATTATTACGCAAATCAATCGTAACTTCACAACCATTCGCAAAGCGCGTTTTTTGACACTTATAATCGTGATCTAAAAATTCATGTGAGACCATCTCTTCCTTGGCGACAAGTGTATGAAAAGTACTTACGATGGCAGAGCGCTCTTGTTTCTCTTGCTTGGTTAAGCTTTTATATTCGTTATCAAATACACCATCTGTATTAGGATAAGCACCATCCTTTTCTAAATACGGCGCACCGCCGTTTAATAAGGCATACAGCATGAGATCTTCGCCATCCAGGTAAACATCCATTGGCCAAGGCAATAAGACACAGTCATGATAAACTAAGTTAAACAAAGGAACGCCGATTCCAATGCGCTCTTCTTTAGGAGAATGCATCATAAAATGATAGGGTCCATAATGAGCAAAAATTTGATAAGGCAAGGCCCATTCATTGACCTCTTCACTACTGGTCAAAATATGCTTAGACAACAACCAGGCAAAGCAAGCATTGCGATACGCTAAGCATTCTCGACGTGTCATACGATGCATAGGATGAGCACATTCATCTGGTTCATTACAGGTGAAGACATCTAAATACACCGCATCCGGATAAATGCCATGAGCAAATAACGCTTCATAATTGCGTTTTACATAGGAGCTTGCCAGACTAGCACATAAGTAATCCTGTTCACCTCCGGCCCAATAGGCATGCGAAGGGATACTGCCGTCTGGTAATTGCACACTATTTTGTGGATCATATTCCTTTCCCAGATGGTAATGATCACGATATTGATCATGCAATCCGAATACATAATGCAGCTGTTTCATCTGTTGGCATAAGGCTTGCAAGCCATCCCAACCACCGGCTTTTTCACAGGGAGGCAATATAGAAGGATGCGCATTGTCATAGCCTTCTACGCCCCAGCCATCCAGATGCAGATATAATTTATTTACGCCAAGCTGCTTCCATTCGATCATTTCTTGTCGGCGAGTTGCAAAGGTTGTTAAGGATTCATAGCGATCCGGCTTTTTCGCATCGTAAAAACGGGATTGTGGCTGGACATGTGTTTGTATGCCTTTATGCAGAAAACATGCGCCAATCAATTCATCAAGGGAAGGCTGTTGAATACTTTTTTCCTTTAATGTGACAAGTAAACCGCGAGCGATGGCATCCTTGCGATAGGCCTTTGCGATGGTGTTATGATCACAATGTTCATAGAACTGCATGCGTAAGCTGCGGCGATAGGATAACTTGCCAAGACTGCTCAGCCAGCGAATGGAAACATGCGTATAGGGACCATGTGCAGGATGCTGTATTTGATAAGCACTATCCCATGGTGTATCGTTGATAAGCAAATATCCCATGTTTTCTTTAATCTGGGAAAGCCAGGGCATATAAGCACTGCTGGAACAAAAGGCTCCATCAAAAGGTAACTGACATACTTCTTTCTTCCATGTATTTGGCAACAGTAAACCCTGTTGTAAAGGAAGCAGTGTATACCAATCCTTGCTTGCCTTATCAAATGTAAAAGGCATAGGCCAAAAAACTTCCGTTACTCCTTCATCTTTAATGGGAAGGAAGTGAAAGGTGATTTCGGATGATGAAGAAATAAGTATCAAGGTCTGAAAATGAAGATCTGTATTGAAAAAGCCCTGATAATCACTTAAAATACCTTTTGCTAAGCCTACTTGACAGTAAGAATGATGAATCTGTGTCGCTTGTGTAAAAGCAAGCTTTTTTTGATGATATAAGAGATAAGGGGCTTGTTGAATGCTTTGCCAATGTTGATGTGGTAAAGCAATCGATATTTGTAAGGTATCTTCTTGTAAGGTAAGGGTGATGGTATGTGCCTGTAAGTTCATGTGTCCTCCTGCTATTTTCTTTTTCTGTGTTATGATACTATGAAATAGGAAAGTTTGCAATTTTTCCTTGAACAAGGAGAATATAATAATGCTATACTATAAGCAGAATGTAGAATTTAATTGCTAAGAAAGAACAGGAGATCAAGATGAAAGTCTTATATGTGAGTGATTTGGATGGTACGTTGTTAAATGAAAACAGTTCGATCAGTGAACAGAGTTTATCTATTTTAAACACATTAATCAAAAAAGGGGTAGCATTTACGTTTGCCACGGCACGATCCTTACATTCAGCAGCCAAGGTCACAAAAGGCTTACAGCTGAAACTTCCACTAATTGTATATAATGGTGTATATGTATTGGATGCGAAGGATCACCATATCCTTGCACAGCAGGAATTTACAAAGCAACAGCTGGAACAAATTTTGCGAATTGGTGATGCCTACCGGCAGTATCCTTTTGTCTATGCGTATATCAATGGCGTAGAACGTGTATCCTATCTGCCGGACACTTTGCATCCCGGGGGTTGGCATTATCGAAACAGTCGTATGGATGATAAACGCTTTCGATCAATCGTATCCGCACAACAGCTGTTGGATGGGGATAGTTTCTATGTGACCTTCATCAATGACAAAGAAGCCTTACAACCTATTTACGAACAGCTATGTGCCTTAGATACATTTACGATTACTTTTCAAAGAGAACTAGGCAGAGAAGAATATTGGCTGGAAGTGATGCCGGCGACCGCTAGTAAAGCGAATGCTATTTTAAAATTAAAGGAACTTGGTGGCTTTGATCATGTGGTCTGCTTTGGTGATGCCGTAAATGATTTGCCGATGTTTCAGGTTGCAGATGAAGCTTATGCCGTTGACAATGCTATTGAGGAACTGAAACAACAAAGCGATGGTGTCATAGGCAGCAATGAGGAGGATGGCGTCGCAAGATGGATGCAAGAGCATGCCCTTTGTGTAGAGTCATAAGGATATGTGCTATAATAGGGAATAGAAAATGGGAGGAATGACGATGATCAAATTGATCGCATGTGATTTAGATGAAACGCTGTTAAACAGCGATAAGAAAATATCCGAGAAAAATCGGATAGCAATACAACGGGCAAAGGATGAATATGGTGTACTCTTTGTACCTGCTACCGGACGCGGTTATACTTGTATTGATGATGTGTTAGACACCTTAGCATTACGTGATCAAGAAGATGCCTATATCATCAGTAACAATGGTGGAATCCTATGCACTGCGAAAGATTATCAGAAGTTACAATTTCACGCATTGCCTTTTGCTTTGGCTTGTGAACTGTTTCAATTTGGTTATGAAGCTAATGTCTGTATTCAAGTGTTTACGGATAAAGATGTTTATGCCTTCCATTTAAATGAAGATGAAAAGAAGTGGCTGTTTATGTTTAAGCCAGATAGTATTATTTGTGAAGAGACATCGTTGGCGTTTTTAAAGGATACACCAATTGCGAAAATCTTATTTCAAAATACGGATATGGCATATTTACAACAAATAGCAAAACAGATGCAACCCATTACAAAGGATAAAGTCAGTGTATCTTATTCCAGTAATCGCTATTTAGAATTAAATGCCATTGGTGTTGATAAAGGATTGGGCTTGAGAGAATTAGCTGCACATCTGGGAATTGCTATCGAAGATACTATGGCAATCGGAGATAATCTGAATGATTATGCGATGTTGAAGGATGCTGGTGTGGCAGTTGCGGTGGCCAATGCCGTAGCAGAGATTCAAGCTATCAGTGATTATGTTACCAAGGCGAATTGTAATGAAGATGCTGTCGCAGAAGCAATTCAAAAATTTATCTTTGCATCATGAAAAGGAGGAAGATGTATGGAATCCAGTGAACGCAGAAAGCTTATTCTGACACATATTAAGCAAAGTGAAAAACCGGTTTCAGCTAGCGCGTTGGCAACACTTGCTCATGTATCGCGTCAGATCATCGTCGGTGATGTGGCTTTGCTTAGAGCAGCAGGGCATCATATCATAGCAACACCGCGTGGTTATGTATGTGATGTTAAAGAAGCCAGTGGCATTAGAAAGACGATTGCCGTAGATCATACGGCTGAACAGATGATGGATGAAATCTATACGATCATTGATTTAGGGGGAACACTAGTTGATGTAATTGTCGAACATCCGATTTATGGGCAATTATCCGGGCAGTTACATATTGCCTCTCGCTATGATGCTCAGCAGTTTTATAAAAATGTTTGTGAAAATAGGGCAAAACCATTATCAAATCTGACCAATGGTTTACATTTGCATACACTGCAATGTCCTAGTGAAGAAGTCTATACACGCATTATTCAGCGTTTGGATGAAAAAGGATTTTTATATAAACGATAGCTAATAAGACGCTTATGAGGAACAATTGCTTTTTATCAAAAAGGAAGAGAAAGGACAACGCGAATAAAAACTCGCGTTTTTTTGGCCTTTTTTACGCTTTTTATGATGTCGCGTCGTATATACATATGCAAGGGGAGTTTGTAAGAAAGAGGTGTAAGGTATGAAAGAAGGGATGCGTTTAGCTAATAAGTATGAAATTTTAAAAGAAATCGGTAAAGGCGGTATGTCAATAGTGTACTTGGCTATGGATCTGCACATTCATAAGATGTGGGCAATCAAGGTGATGAAGAGAGCTCATAGTTCTTCTTCCATCCTTATGCAGGCTTGGACAAAAGAAGCGGATCTATTAAAAGAACTTGATCATCCCGGTTTACCGCGCATTGTTGATATTGTTGAAACAAGTGAGGAAGTTTGCATCGTCATGGATTATATTGAAGGGGAAACGATGGAAACCATGATACGCGATTATGGACCACCGCCACAAGCTAGAATAATTGCATGGGGTGTGGCATTATGCGATATCTTAGCATATCTTCATCAACAGTCACCGCCCATTATTTATCGAGATCTAAAACCCGGTAATATTATGGTAAAACCAAAGGGAGAGCTGTGTCTGATTGATTTTGGAATTGCACGTCGTTATCAAATTAACAATGATCGAGATACAACCGTCTTAGGTACGCAAGGGTATGCTTCACCTGAACAGTTTTCTATTGACCAACAAAGTGATTGTCGCAGTGATATTTATTCTTTAGGGGCAACTTTATATCATATGGCCTGTGGACGTTCTCCTTTACATAAGGAGATGCAAGCTTTACCAGATACAATCTCCAGCGGATTACAAAACATCATGCAAAAATGCATGGAATTAGAACCAAAAAATCGATATGCTTCGATTTTACAGGTGCAATATGCGCTCTCTCATATACAGGAATATGATACGTACTATCGTCATAAACAAAAGCTACATTTGCGTTTAACGGGTATATGTCTTTTGTTTTGCATGCTGTGTTTTGGGGGTGGTGTTTGGGCAAATGCGTATGCTCATCTATTGCATGCGCAGGCATATGAAGGTTTGCTTGAAGCAGCTTTACAGGAAAAAAGGGAGGATAAACAAAAGCAGAAATTGTATCAGGCGGTGAAAGAGTTGCCACATCGTAAAGAAGCCTATATGCAGGTAGTAGCGATCTATGCACAGGATGGTTGTTTTTCTTTCTTGGAAGAGGTTGATTTCAAACGAAACATACAGCCTTATATTTCTCATGAAGATGTTTTCTATGAAGAATTGTGTTTTCAGATTGGCAAGTTGTATTGGTATTATTACGAAACAAAACAGGAGGCACAACCATCTATATCACGTATGAAGGCAGCCTACTTTTGGTTTTCAAAGGTACATACACATGTGAAAACGCAGGCATATGCATTGGCGCAAGCATATGCCAATATTGCAAAATTTCATCAGACGATTACGCTGCGTATGGAAGAGGTGGAAGATGCCGGTATGTATCAAAGGTGTTATCAAGATATGGAACACCTGTATCAGCAGCATCAAATGAAAGCACCGGCAGAAATCGTCGAGTTGGAAAGTGATCGTATGTTTGTCTGTTTATTAGTGAATTATGCTAGAGGATTACATCGTGATGGCATCAGCGAAGAGAGGATGCTATTCAGAATGAAAACAATCAAGGAAGAGGTGATGCAATTAAATACTACCACACCTAAGACAAAAGCGCTGAAAGTAGAAATCTTACGAATGTGTGAAGAAGGGACGTCACGAATACATGTGGCATGTCAAAAGGAGAAACAGGATGGAACGATGGGAAAGACTGCATGATGGCTGTATGATGTTAGGCATCATGGGATGTCTGTTGTTTGTTTGGCTATGTCATCATTGGGCTGTGTATACGGCACTATCACAACTTAGTGGCTGGAAGATGAAACGACAGCTGTCCCAACAAAGGAAAAGGAAAAAGGATCAAGTTTATTGGCGAATGCCTAATCAGCAGACTTGGAAAAAAACACAAGATGAACATTATCATCAAGCGTTTATGAAACAAACGGACACATCAGACAAAGAGCAAAGACGTATATGTTTGGAAACGACGATGCTGACAAAGGATGAGCAAAAGTGCAATGTGCTTGCGCAAACCTGTATTCTGCCAGTTGTACAAAAGGAAGATATAGAAGAAGGGAAAAGAGAAGAGCGTGAGGGTAAGGTATCCTTATGAAAAGAGTAAGTAAGAAAGGTGAAAATGTCATGAGAAAAAGGTATGGATGGTTGGTTATATTGGTAATGGGTATGGTAGTATGTGGTGCTACCTCATTTTTGAAGGCACATGAAGAAACTCCTTGTTTCACCATTCAGCTTTGGAAGAATTATGAAACAAAGGATCCAATCGTGAAGCAAAAGGTGACATTGCAATATGAAGAAGAGGAAACATTGCAGACCTTTACACAGCTAAGTGATGAGGATGGAAAGGTTGTTTTTCCTATCCATGATGCAGCAATGGAAAAAGGTATGGAAGTTTTGGTTTTTATCCATCATGATGAGCAAGAAGAAACAATGAACCGTTTTTCCATATGTTTACAAAAGGATAAGCTCGATTATGTATATCATAAGGAAAAGAATGTCTTACAGCTAAAAGATAAGCAAGCACCTATCATTACGAAGGCAGCCTTATCCACATACCAATTTAGTAAAGATCCCATTCTTATTAGCCTAACGGCGATTGATGATAGCAATACATCACAAGAACTAACCTATGGTGAAAAAGGAGGCCCCTTCCAAAAAGAAGCGGTTTTTACAATCGTAAACAATGGACGCTATGTCTTTTATGCCAAGGATGAGCAAGGAAATCTCAGTGCACCTTATGAGGTGAAGGTCCAAAACATAGATACAACAATACCTACACTTATCAGTGGGGAAAAGATAACCCTCTATGATCCTCATGGGGATGGCAGACGGCCCCACACGACTTTATTTCAAACATGTTTTGCGAAGGAGTTTGCAATACGCATTCCGATCATGGATGAGGGAAGTGGCATCGCAAAAGTGACATTGTTTAGTGATGGACTGCCAATTGAAAATGATTGTCTTAACTTTGCGCAGCATCCCCAGAAAGAAGATGCTGTATTTGTCGTGCGACTGCCAGAAGAAATGGTAAAAGCGCAGGGGACAATTTCTTTTAGCTTGGAAGATGCCGTGGGCAATTGCAGTGATGTTATCCCAATTACTAGAGAGAATTCTAATATAAAGGCTGCGCGCAATGATATCCTGTTAGAAAAGCAGGCAATGCAGTTGCATATAAGTGCTGATCTTACGACTGCTCATCAATATGCGAATAAAGATGTGATATGGCTAGATCAACATGTCCCGATTACCATACAAGGAACAGATACACTCTCAGGAATTTATGAGGTGCGCATTTATACCAAACAACATCATCTTTTGAAGAAACAACAATGGGATGATGAACGCAAAGAGGAATTTCATATGAAGGTTAGCACTTCGGATATTCCTTTACAATATCGTAAAGACGGTGCCTGTTTCTTTTATGTAGAAGGAAGCGATCATGCGGGAAATATAAGCAAAACAAGTTATACGTGTTATGTAGATGATCAGCGCCCTACCATTGCCTTTTTTCGTTTACAGGGACAAACGCATAAGCCGGTAGCAAAAACACAATTAGAACTTTTTTATGAGGAGCCTTTATCGGTTTATGTGCAAGCACTGGATGGGGAAGCCAGCAGTGGTATTGCCTTTATTCAATGGTATACCATAGATGCTATGGGCGTAAAAAGTGACATACATAAGGATGTAACAGATGATCATGGAGGATTGTCAATACCACTAGATGATGGTTTTAGCGGCTGGCTGTATGCGATGACGCAAGATTATTGTCATCATTCTTCCAAAGCAAGCAATCACCAGGCGTATGTGCATAGCCAAGGAATTGTCATACGTCATCAGCTTAACCCACATCTTTCTTATCAGTTGCCCCATACCCCTTATCAAGATATAGAAGGCTTGCCTTTATATACAAAATCCGCGCCGATTACCATTCATTTGCGAATGCAGGATAAAGACAGTGGTATTCAAAAAGTGTCGTGGCGTTTGCTTGGCGATGAAGAAAACACGCATCAGCTCCTATGTGATTTACAGCCAAAACAGGCATATCAGATAGATCAAAAGCTGAAACAGGATGAACAAAGTTTTCATATTACCGGTGTCAATCATAATCTTATTACCTCTTTAGAAACAGATATCGCTGTCACATCCAAAGGTAATCATTCAACGTTGGAAGTCGTGCTGATGGATTGGCACAATCGCACAGATACAGTACACATTTCGTTTTGTAAGGATACAATGGCTCCTAATGTAAACCTGTTGTTTGAAGATCAGAAAGAGGAAGGTGCAGATAACGGTTATTTTACAAAGCGGACGGCGATCCTACAAATACAGGAACAAAACTTTATCGAAAAAGGTGTAGATCTTAACATACAAAAGGATCATAAGCGAATTCAAATGGATCTGCATTGGCAAAAAGTATCTAAGGATATTTATGAAGCTAGACTTTCTTTTCAAAAGGATGGAACCTATGCGCTTGCTTTACAGGCATATGATGCAGGAAAACTGGCATCAAAAAAGCAACACACCATCTTCACGATTGACACCAAACCACCTCTAGTAACCATTGATCGTTTGGATAGTGGAAATACAAAAGGATTTTTTCATCAGCCTCAACGGATTACCATTCAGGTGGATGAGACACATTTTGATGCGGCACGCATGAAGATACACGGAGTCGCAAAACAGCAAGAAAGACTTCTGCAATTCCCTAAACCAACCCCATGGAAGAAAGGAAAAGATGGATATTTTACTCATTTGGATTTTGTCGTAGATGGCACTTATGAATTACAGGTGCAAGCAGAAGATAAAGCAGGGCAGAAAAGTGAAAGTATATCCATCTTGCCATTTACTATTGATACACAAAAACCTCAGATTGAAATCATGGGAGTTACCGCCAATACAGCTTACCAAGGTATGGTAAAGCCAGTAATTATCTGTCGCGATGCCGCTATTGACCGACATTTGGTATCTGTGTCATTGACTTGTGCCAATCAAACAAAGACTAAGCTGGCTTATCAGGTAAAAGAACAGGGAAAACAATTACGATATCAATTTTCCTCCATCCCTTTTCAGCGTACATTTGATGGTATTTATACAGTATCTGTAAAGGCAAAAGATCGTGCTGGAAATCAGAGTGAAAAAACACTGACATTCAGTGTGAATCGCTTTGGCTCTGTCTATGAGCTGCCAAAGGTTTCCAATGCTTATTATCGTCATCCATTTGCTATTGAAATAACAGAAAGCAATGTTACGCGTTTACTTGAACAACAGGTGTTTCTTAGTGTGAATGGCAGTGTGCAAAAGCTAAAGAAAGAAGAATATACGGTTGTGAAAAACAAAGGCAATTGGTATCAATATACGTATCATTTGCCTAAAAAGCTATTTCAAAAGAATGGCCGTTATCAAGTATATTTATTATCAAAGGATGCTGCGGGCAATGCAAATGATAATACGGCTTATACAAAACATGCCATCGTAAAGTTTATGATGGATCAAAATGCACCGCAAATTGATTTTATGAATCTTAATGCACATACACGCTATGATGCAAACAAGCGTAAGGTTCAAGTATTCATACGCGATAATATGCAGCTGAAGAAAGTGACAATTCTTGTTAATGGAAAAGCACTTGCGTATGAAAAGAAGGAAGATATGTATACGTTTATGCTCTATCAAAGTTCTTTGCCTCAGCAGGTGAATGTGTACGCAGAAGATGCTGCGGGAAATATACAAACTATTTCCTGTGAGGATATCACCATACTGCCCCATCCTTCTTATACGCTTCAAACACCAAATGGCCAACCTTATGGATATGTGTTCGTCGGTATCATTTTAGTAGGAAGTGTCGCATATATCTATAAGAGAAGAAAGCATGCACGATAAGACAAGTTCTTAAATTTATGCTATACTTGAACGGTAAGAAGGGATATTTTGAAAAAGCAATCTTTGCTCACAAAGGAAGAGCGTAAACAACAGCTCTACGAAAAAAATAAACCACCCAAGCTTAGTATCTTGGAAGAGGTAGGAAATGCCATCACGCATGGGGCAGGCGCTTTATTTGCTCTTATCGCTATGGTGATGTTACTGATAAAGGCGGATACGATGAATAAATGCGTGGCTGCTTTGATTTATGGCATTAGTATGTTTCTTATGATGTTGATGAGCTGCCTATACCATTCTTTTAAGAGTGAATCAAAAGTGAAACATCTGTGGCGACGTTTTGATTACACCTCCATTTATTTATTGATCGGAGGAACCTTTGCGCCGATCTTACTTGTGTATCGCGGCGATGCGTTAGGAATTAGCTTTTTTATCATACAGTGGCTGCTCATCCTGTTTGGTATCATTATGATCCTTATTTTCGGACCCGGTAAGTGGCCGGCGTTACATTTTACGTTATATTTTGTGATTGGTTGGAGTGGTTTGGTGTTTCTGCCCGGTTTGTGGAAAGACAATCAAAACCTGCTTTGGATGATCTTAGGCGGTGGCATTGTGTATACCATTGGGATGATTCCTTTTGCGAAACATGGGAAAGGAAGTCATTTTATTTGGCATCTATTCGTGTTAGGCGGTGCCATCCTACACTGGTTGGGCATTTATTTGTTTCTATATTTATGAATCAGGCGATACGCAGTGTATCGTCTTTTTTCTTATAGTTGATGGAGAAAAGTATCTTTTGGTGAAAAGAAGCAGGGATTGTCCTACATGTGCTATTGTATACTCTATGATTCCTCTTTATTGATAGCAAGTCGTATGGGTTAGGTATCGGCGTATGGAAATATGAGAGAGGTTTTCCTTTAGGATGTAAGAAAAAGCGAAAAAGACTTTGACAAATTGAACATCAGGAGTATAATAGTCATAACATGTGTCTTGACACATGTAAACAAGATTTGGGAGGAAATGAAAATGAGTCAAAGTAATAAAATTCATACAATGGTGTTATCGGCACTATTGATTGCCGTAGGTATTTTGATACCAATCATCTCACCAATTAAAGTCATTTTAGAGCCAATGTCTTTTACCCTGGCAAGCCATGTGGCAATCATGATTGCAATGTTTGTTTCACCATTTGTCGCTGTTGCTACCGCTTGTGGAACAACGTTAGGCTTTTTGCTGTATGGCTTTCCTATGCCGGTTGTTTTACGTGCTTTCAGTCATGTGGTATGGGCTTTCGCTGGTGCCTATTATTTAAAGAAGCATCCAGAAACCTTAAATAATGTTTGGAAGAGCCTGTTGTATATGTTGGGAGTAGCACTTCTTCACGGTATCTTTGAGGTTGCTATTGTATTGCCTATTTATGTTGGTGATCCTACGGTTGACTTTATGTATATGGTCATGGGATTAGTAGGGGTAGGAACCATTGTTCATAGTTGTGTGGATATGGTATTAAGCATTGCGGTTTGGAAGGTACTTATTAAAAACAGAAGCATTGCAGCTGTAGCAAATGTAAAGGAAGCAGATTTAAAATTTGGTAAAGAAAAAGCATTACAGACAACATCCAAAACATAAACGTAAAATAAGATTTGTAAGCATATGTGCTAGCAAATCTTTTTCTTTATATGATTCATCCATGCATTCGATAACAAAACATTTTTGTAATTTGCATCGGAAAAGAAACGACATTCTTATGAAAGACTTTTGGCTTAAAATTCACACTTTAAAATCCATCTGCTTTCCTGTATAATAATGCCTAAAGAATAAGGGGAGTGAGGATATGGAAGTTGTTGAAAATCATTTTTCACAGGGATTAAAAGATGGCATTCCGATTGGCTTAGGATATTTATCTGTATCCTTTACGTTTGGTATGATGGCGGTTTCCAATGGAGTTCCTGTAGAGGTAGCTGTAATGATATCGCTCACCAATCTTACCAGTGCCGGACAATTCAGTGCCTTATCTTTGATGTTGGAGAGTGCTTCTTTACTAGAATTGGCGCTATCGCAATTTATCATTAATCTACGCTATGCCTTAATGTCCTTATCTTTAACACAGAAGGTAGACAAGCATATGAAAACATATGAGCGAGCTTTGATTGCTTATGGTGTTACCGATGAAATATTTGCTTTAGCAAGCTCTACCTATGAAAGAGTAGGAAAATGGTATATGTCTGGTCTTATCCTATTTCCTGTTTTCTGCTGGACAATGGGAACTTTGTTAGGCGGAGCATTTACCACTTTAATGCCGGAAAGTCTGCGAAGTGCTTTAGGTATTGCGATTTATGGTATGTTTTTAGCCATTATCATTCCTCCCGCCAAAAAGTTAAAGAGTGTTCGCAAAGTTTTGATCTTAGCGATAGCGCTGAGCTGCCTCTTTTCAGCATGTGCTTCCTTTTTACCGATCTCTTCCGGTTTTGTTATTATTATCTGCACCGTTTGTGCTGCCGGCTTTGGCGCTTGGCTGTTCCCGGTGGAGGAGGTGTCTCATGAATAACTATCTTCCTTATATGGTTGTTATGGCACTGGTAACCTATCTGATTCGTATGGTGCCCTTGACTTTTTTTCAGAAGGAAATCAAAAGTCCTTTTATAAAATCATTTCTTTTCTATGTACCTTATGCGGTGTTAGGCGCAATGACCTTTCCAGCCATTTTTACCAGCGGAGGCAGTGTTCTGGCATCTACTGCCGGTTGTTTGATAGCCTTATATTTGGCATACAAAGGTAAGGGATTGTTAAGTGTGGCAGTGGCTGCTTGTATTATGGTATATCTAGTTGATTTGGTTTTCCCATTGCTATCATAAAGAAAGGCTGTGCATAGTTGTCACAGCCTATTTTAAACGTTTGTTTACATGATGGAAATAGCGTAATAATGCTAAAATTAATTCACGCTGATAATCGTCCAGTTTGTGAATTGCTGCGGATAAATAGGCATCAATGGCTTTTGCATCTTCATTATCGGTAGTAAAAATTTTACCTGGATCTAAGTGCAGTATTTCCGCAATCATGAAAAAGTCATCTAAGCGTATGGATGTCCTTCCCTGCAGCAGGCTGTTGATTGTCTGCGGGGATAAATGGAGCTTTTTTGCTAGTTGTTTTTGCGTCATATTATTGATCGCTAAGGCTTCTTTTATAATTTCCCCGTAGTTTCCCACCATAAGATCTCCTCCTCCCTTTATTTACCTATTATAACGGATAGAAAAGGTAAAATTAGAAAGATGAAACAAAAGCAATATTTTTCCATAAAATATTATAATTTTTCTTTAATCTGCCTATACGTAAGCATAAAAAGCGGCATACATAAGCATAGAGGTGGTTTTGATGAAACCAGAACAAAAGGATATAATCATGGCCTATGCTGTTTTAATATTAGCTTTACTTTCCGGCATTCTGCTAGTTTTATTGTTCGCTTTTTTCATCCGTTAGCTTCCTTATCCATAGCAAATAAAGATCAATTTTGGCTTTTGTTTTCAAACAGCTTATCAAGTAACTGAAAGAACGATGCGTTTGCTAGTTGTCATCGTAAACTTGATAAAGTTTATCATTGCTGTTTTCATGATGCGCACTGTATACATTGCGATCTGAACATTCAACTTGTTAGATGTGTCGTATAAAAAAGGATTACCGTATGATAATCCTCTATTCTTCATAACTATTTTTCATCAGTGCGTTATATGGAATAACCGCCATCCACCGGAATGCAGACTCCTGTGATATAATTAGAAGCATCACTTGCCAACAGAGTAACAAGGCCATCGCTATCTTGATCCATTCCCCATCTGCCAATAGGGATTGCTGTTAATAAAGAAGTATCCCATTCTTCTTTTTCGCC
This sequence comes from Longicatena sp., assembly GCF_982403165.1. NCBI lineage: Bacteria > Bacillati > Bacillota > Erysipelotrichia > Erysipelotrichales > Erysipelotrichaceae > Longicatena > Longicatena sp. The sequence goes on along the minus strand of NZ_CEVYEL010000001.1, from coordinate 3,193 downwards.
CTGCAACGTACTGCCACAGCTCATGAAACCATATTGAATGGCGTTTACCTGTATCTGATCTTTGCCAAATTCCATTGCCAGATAACGCGTCATGGCCTCAATGGCACCATTACTGATGGCATAAGCACAATACGCTGAGGTATGTCTTGGCAAAATGCCGGTGGCGTTAATAATTTTTCCGCCATGTCCTTGCTTTTGGAATTGTCGTATGACTTCTAAGGAGAGAAAGAAGGCTGCACTTACATTAATATCATAAGCACTGTTCCATTCCAGTTTGGTTAGTTCTAAAGTTTCTTCTTTTTTTAAAATTGCCGCATAGTTTAATAATATATCAATATGCCCATAGGCTGCTAAAGCCTCTTTCATTACCTGATGGATAGCTCCTGGTGTTGTTAAGGATATAGTAAAAGAATGATAGTTACGACCGGTTGCCTCGATTGCTTTTTTCAGAGAACTGTCATCGCCGATACTGACGCCAAAGATATCTGCTCCTTGTTTCGCTAAGGCAAGTGCCGCATGATAGCCTAAGCCTTGGGAACAGCCACTCACCAATGCTACTTTTCCATAAAGATTCATATCCATGATCAAACCTCCTTGCATGTGTTAGTATGGGCAAGTTTTTTTTTCTCATACCTGTTGACAGACGATATACACAGTGTTATATTGTATATAGTCAATATATACAATATTGACACCCGGGAGGTAGTTTATGAATATCATCATCAGCAATTCCAGTGGGAAACCGATTTATGAACAAATCGTCGCACAGATCAAGCAGCTGATCATGACAGATGTCTTGAAAGAAGGGGACGCTCTTCCATCAATGCGAACGCTGGCAAAGGAACTTCGTATTTCGGTAATCACAACAAAGCGTGCTTATGAGGAATTAGAAAAAGAAGGGTTCATTGAAACCATCACTGGCAAAGGCAGCTTTGTGGCAGGAAAAGATAAAGAATTGATTCGTGAAGAACGTTATCGGCAGATCGAAGCACTTTTAGAAAAAGCGTGTGAAACAGCCAGAATGAATGGCATGACACTGGAAGAACTGCTGGATATTATGACACTTCTATACAAGGAGGAATAACGTATGGAACACATACTATCAATGCAGCATGTAACAAAGAATTATGGACGTTTTTGTCTGCAAGATATAACATTAGCTTTACCAAAGGGCTGTATTATGGGACTGATTGGCGAGAATGGTGCAGGAAAAACCACATTGTTAAAGGCCATTTTAGGTATGATTCATGTGGATGAAGGGCAAGTGGAAATATTTCATTCATCCTTAAGTGAAGATGAGCGAAACATTAAAGAAAAGATTGGTACGGTGTTCAGTGAAGCCAGCTTTCCCGAAAACATGACGCCCCAACAGATGGATAAGGTGCTGTCATCCATTTATCAACAATGGGATACAACAGCATTTCACAACTATCTAAAGGAATTTCGTTTACCGCTTGATAAAAGCAATAAACAGTTTTCGCGCGGCATGAAGATGAAGCTGCAAATAGCGATTGCCTTGTCTCATCAAGCACAGCTGTTATTACTGGATGAGGCGACAAGTGGTCTTGATCCGGTTGCCAGAGAAGAAATTTTAGATATCTTATTAGATTTTATTCAAGATGAAGAGCATGCCGTTTTAATTTCCAGTCATATTACATCCGATATTGAAAAATGCTGTGACTATGTTACCTTTCTACATGAAGGAAAAATGTTATTGAGTACGGAAAAGGATGCCTTATTAGATACTTATGGCATCTGGCATTGTACGAAGGAAGAGCTGATGAAATTGGATCATCACGATTATCTTGCCTATCGCGTGAATGCGTTTGCTGTTGATGTGTTGGTAAAAGATCGTCAGCGTGTGATGCTTCAGCATCCGAATGCCGTTATGGATCCAGCAAGTTTAGAAGATATTTTGGTGTTTATGGTGAAAGGAGAAAAATAGCATGAAAGGATTAATTTTAAAGGATATTTATAATTTAGCAACGCTTTTCCGTATTTATACGATTTTACCGATCTTAGCGATTGTTATATCCTATAGCCAACATTCTTTAGGAATGCTACAATTTCTGCCGGCTTTTATCGGTATGTTTGCGACAATCAGCGCCTTTGCTTATGATGAACAAAGTAATTTTGACAGCTTTGCGATGACCCTCCCCATCAATCGTAAAGATATGGTGATTTCTAAATATGTGTTAGCACTGGTCTGCATCTTTGCCAGTATGCTGTTGTCGATGGTTTTAGGCGCACTGATCTTAATGTTTTCACAAGAACATTTTCAAACGGTTGAATTGTCTGGATTTCTTGCTGAATGCTGTGGAGTTGCCATAGCAATGCTGTTTTTAAATGCCATCATGCTGCCTATGATCATCAAATACGGCTCTATGAAAGCACGCGTATTGATTATAATCTGTTTCATGCTGTTAGGCTTTTTGGGTAGTTTTGTCATTTCGCATATTGGCGGTATATTGCCCCAAAATTTCTTTATCTTCCTGCATGATTTCAAAGACTGGCTATTGCCTGTAAGCTTTCTTGGCGCTTTGTTTATTCTGTTGATCAGTGCCCTATCTTCCATGCATCTTATGAAACAAAAAGAGTTTTAAAAGGATGGATGTATTGGTGTTATAATGAAAGGGAAAGAAGGCGATCGTATGAAGGTGATCTTCCTTGATATCGATGGTGTATTATATCCCTGTCGTAAACGTATTTCACCATATACAACATTTCGTTTTGACCGCGAACAGCTAGTGAAGCATTATCAATGTGCAGCGATACGTGATTTATCGGATTATGATTTAGCCTGTGCGCAGAATGGGTTTGCTCATAGTGCAATACAGCTGCTAAAAACGCTTATTCAGAAAAGCAATGCTGTTATTGTTATCAGCTCATCCTGGAAATTCTCGCATACCCTGCCCCAGTTAAAAGCCTTGTTTGCCTTTTATGCATTGCAGGATGCCATTGTTGATAGCACAAGCAATGACTATGGCTTTTTAAAAACTCCGGCCATTCGAGCATACCTAAAAGATCATCCCAATATTACACAGTATATCGTTGTCGATGATTTAAATATGGAAAATGAATTTCATGAGCATGCCATCACCTGTCCGGATCTTTTTGATGAAGCCTGCTATCAGAAAGCACTCAATGTTTTATCACATTAAGTTCATATACATGAGATAAAATGCTTACTCTC